>PLBX01000386.1 GCA_003135495.1 Acidobacteriaceae bacterium
CGAGTTTTGACAACCGCAAGCGTCTGCCGACAGAAGATAAAAGCCTTTTCTGAAGTGAGGTCTCACCAATGAAAATTCTGCTCTACAACCCTGACAACGGTGTGACTCGCAACTTCATGCCACACCTCTGGATGTTCTTGCTCAAAGCTCTAACACCTGCCGGCCATGAAGTGCTGCTCATAGACGGCAACGCTCAGCCGATGGATGAATTCCAGATCGCGCAATACGTCCGCGATCAGAACATAGGACTCGTCGGGATTGGCGCCATGACTCGAATGATTGCGAAAGCCTATCGCATCGCCGATGCGATTCGCGCGCTTGGGGTTCCAGTGGTCATGGGCGGTCCTCACGTTACCGAACTGGCGGATGAGGCATTGGGCCGCGATGGTGGTCCGCGCCACGCCGACGCGGTGGCGCTCGGAGAAGCGGATGAAACCTGGCCGCAGATTGTGAACGATGCTGTTTGTGGTCAGCTCAAGGAGAAATATGCCCCGATCGACGAACTCGGGAAAGAGCGCAAACCGTCGCTGAAGCAGTATCCGGTGATTCCCTGGGATTCAATCGACCTTGATCAGTTCAACCTTGTGCCCAGGTCCGCGACTACGCTGCTTCAGAAAGTTGGTGAAGGATGGGGAACTTTCCGGATCGTCCCCGTCGAGTCAGGACGAGGTTGTCCCTATGGCTGCGAGTTTTGCACCGTCACGGGATTCTTCGGCGATTCGATTCGCTTTCGCACGAACGAGAGTGTGGTTAATGAACTGCTTCTATTGAAGGCTAGGGCTCGCAAAGAGAAAGGACAGATCGCGGTATTTTTTATCGACGACAATTTCGCCATCAACGTGAAGCGGACCAAATCATTACTGCGCGATATTATCGCCGCCAAAGCTCAGGTGCACTGGGTGGCACAGATCAGCGCTAACTTGTTGCGTGACGAAGAACTCGTCGACTTGATTGCCGCTTCCGGGGGGAAGTGGGTCTTCATCGGCATGGAATCCATCGACCCGGCCAATCTGAAAGATGTGAACAAGGGATTCAATAAACCGGGTGAGTATGCCGCCGTACTCGAACGCCTCGCGGAACGCAACGTGTACGCGATCACGTCGTTCATCTTCGGAATGGATAACGACACGACCGGGGTGGCGGAGCGCACGCTTGCGCAAGTCCGGACCTGGCCTCCGGGTCTGCCGATTTTCGGCTTGCTCACGCCCTTGCCCGCAACTCCGCTCTACAAGCGCCTGGAAGCGTCGGGCAGACTGACGCGTCCAAAGCACTGGCGGGAGTTCATCCCATTTGCGATGGCCCATACGCCGCTCAAGATGACGATCGAAGAGGCGCATGCTGAGGTGAAATACGGCTGGGAGCAGGCTTACAGTCCGAAGGCTTTGGCCCGCGCCGTTGACGCGCTCGATGACGAGCCTCTTGGTTATCGCCTCAACATCTTCGTCGCGCGCCTTTGCTTCCGCGGAATATATTTCCCCATGATGGCGAAGATGGCATGGTTAAAGATTGTCGCGCAAAATCGCCAAACCATTTTTAAACTGGTGCGAGAAGCCATGTTTGGCCGGCGAACGCGATCGACGAACACGGACGCGCACGATCCATATGAACGAGATGCGTCTGAACAAGACGAAGCGGTGAAGGCACTGGATGTCGCCAGCGAAGTGAACGCATAATTTGTCGGGCGCGGATACTTCGCACGGGACACCCGCCGGAAATCTTGCGCTTATGCCGCTTGCAGCACACTAACTGGCAGCGACAAAGTTATCACCGCTCCGCCACCTGGACGATCGGAGACCCGCGTGGCACCGCCGTGGGCTTGGGCAACCGCATCCACAAAGGCAAGTCCAAGACCGTGACCAGGGGAATGTTTTCCCTTTACGAATCGGTTGAAAACCTGGCTGCCGATATCAGGTGGGAATCCGGGGCCATCATCCTCAATCACTAATTCCGCAGAGCCTTTTTGCGAGCGGAGCCGGATGGTCACATGGCATCCTGCCGGCAAATGGGTCAATTCGTTTTCAAGCAAATTGCTTACTACGCGATTCAGCAGGTTCACGTCGGCATTCACGACGACATGCTCTTCGAGTTCGGTCATCATCTCGTGATGGTGCTCGGCCATGGCTGGCTGATAAACATCAACCAGTTGTCTCACGATATTGGAGAAGTCAACTGGCCCGCGATCGATGTGAAGAGCACCCGCTTCTGCTTCCGCGAGGTCCAGCGTAGTGTTCAGCAACTGCAGCAGCCTGTCTAGGTCTTCGACGGCTTCTCCAACCGAGTCACGCCACTTGTCATTTCCTTCATTGCATAATGCGGATTCCAGCGTTCCACGAATCAACGTAACGGGGCTTTTGAGGTCGTGTGCGATACCGCCAGTCACGGTGCGAAGTTGGTTGACCGATGCTTGGAGCCGCTCCAGCATGTGATTGAAGGTCTTCGCCAATCGCGAGATTTCGTCCGAATTTACAGGTTCAGGCAGTCGTTCATTCAGATCCTGAGTTCCAATGCGCGCGACGGTTTCGGTAATTCGTTCCACACGATGGAGGGTTCTACGCGCGCTCCAATAGGAGATTACGAAGCCGAGCAGGAACATGCCGCACCAAAGCCCGAGTAAACGCCGCGCCAATGTGTGCAGCACATGTCTGGCGCCATGATCGGATAGTCCGAGGTAAACGGTTCTTCCGTCTTGTGCCTTCTCGACTACTCGAAACGTCTGTCGATATCCTTCCACAGTTATGGACGTCGGGGGTCCGGGAGCCATCTTCGCCCGTTGGATCGCCATGACAAAAGCATCTTTGGAACCCGGCCCTACCCACAAGGGTACGTCACCGTTATTGGGATCGGTGCCCAGGAAGAATACTGAATTCAGCCTTTCGCCGCGAGCGTTACGCTGGTCCGGCACCTCCTGAGTCGCAAGCTCCGCCACCTCTTTAACGATGCGCTTGTATAGGTGATCGCTCGGAGTGTTAGCCGAGACTTGCGCTAAGACGTCAGCCTCGCCGCTAAGCCAAGTGTCACTGCGCTCGCGCATTCCCTGAGCGACAAGACAATAAACTATGATGAATACTCCGGCGGTTCCGATCGCGAAGGCCAGCGTTGTCCAAATCGAAATCCGCCAGGCGGCGGTACTGCGCAAATTTTCAGGCATGTCTGAGAACATAGCCAACGCCGCGAATGGTGTGAATCAGCGGGCGCGGCGTGTCATGATCCACTTTGCTGCGCAGACGATAAATATGGACATCCACGACATTGGTTGCGGGGTCAATCCTCATCCGCCACACGTGATCCAGGATCATAGTACGCGTCACTACGCGTCCCTCATTGCGGCAAAGATATTCCAGGAGAGAAAACTCTTGTGGCGTCAGTTGCAGCAAGTGATCGCCGCGTCGCGCCTCACGACGCAACAAATCGAGCTGCAGGTCGGCGGTTTGCAGACGTGCTGATTCACTCTGTGAAAGCGTCGTTCTGCGCAAAAGGTTTCTCAATCTCGCCAGTAGTTCCGGAAGGGCAAACGGTTTCGTGAGGTAATCGTCGCCACCCTGTTCAAGCCCTCGAACCCGCTCGTCCACAGAACGGCGAGCTGACAAGATTAGAACCGGCGCCGCATTGCCTTGAGCACGGCAACGCGCAATTAAGTCCAATCCATCCAGGTCTGGAAGGCCAAGATCGATGATGAGTGCATCGTGAATGCCTTCCAGCGCCACGGTTTCCCCCTCTTTCGCTGTACTGGCCGCATCCACTTGATATCCAGCCTCTGTGAGCGCGCGTTTGAGAAACCGCTGAATCGATAAATCGTCTTCAACCACCAACAATCGCATCGGAGATGCCTGCCCGTCCAAGACTTTACACCTCCTTATGGGATGCGGGAAAGTCAGATGAGGAAACTTTAACCGCAAGCTCGTGGCTCGCCAGCCGTTCATTCTGCGAACAAAGGAGCCTCAACCGTTCTTCGCAAGGCCGGATAAAGAATTTGCTCCGGGTCATTGCCTCATTGCGGATGCCATATCATGTCCACTCGCACCGGAATGTCGTTCCTAACTGGCATGGTTAAGAGAGACGGCGGATCGATTTTGAAATCGGGTAGCGTAGCCGGTATGGTCCCCGTTATGCGAGTCTCACCGCCTCGCGATTCCACCTTGAAAGGGACCTGTTTGTACTGGGCAGTATGGCCAGCGAACTGAATTTCCAGGTCGGCCATAATGGTCGCCGATGCGGCAGCCGATTCAGGCAGGCGAGTGCGCACGGTAACCAAGGGAAACTCTGCACCGCGTGTAACCTGAAGCATGTGAAGGTCGCGGTTACTATCTCCGGAATCAAACGACTTCACCGGTACCGCGATCAAGAACTCGCATTGACCTGCGTGGCAAACACCTTTCCCTTTCGCCCCATGGCTGACACCTTCAGTCTGATGCAGTGGGTGCGACACGTGGTAAGTGAGAGTGCTTTGTTTGAGGATCCATTGGCTATCGGCTCCAGCCACTAGGGGGAGTGCCACGAGCAAGAAGGCAATCAGTATTTTCTTGTTCATAAACTTGCTTAGAACTTAACCGAAACCGACAGAAGGGCAGCCCCAAACGCGCCCGCCGTAACGATGGCTACCGGCCCATGTGCGGAGGCGATGCCATGAACCTTTTCGCCTTTGTTTTTTTGATCGAAAGCCATAATTCCCAAGATGGGCGTCAGAATCATTCCGGGACCGTGTATCCAAGCCATGGCCTTGTGGAAACGGATCGGACCGCGGGTTTCGGTTCCAGGCACCCTGGGCGCTCGAATTGCATAGTACGCTGTGATGCCATACAAATCTCCCGTCAGCCCGCCGAGAGCCGTATGCAGATCGCGAGAGGCGGTGCTGGTGCTCTTGCCCCCGGCGTTGAGGGAGGTGGCAACGGTGACAATCAACGGAATGGTTGTGATCAAACCCATCCGTTGATGGACCTTTAGCATATGTGTCCGTTTATCGAGTAGCGCTTGTTCGCGGGCGTTTCCCTGGGCTTGCTCCGGAGAAAGGCCAAGATCCGAAAGCGAAGGTGCTGTCGTACTGCTAGACGGGGCATTGGGCAAATTGTCCTGTGTTGCCGGCATCGATTTGCCATTGCTTTGTTCCCCCACCTCCAGCTTCTCGTCCAGAACCGCTGTCTCGGTCGCACCAACCCTTGCGGATGGAATCTCGATCGCCTTGAAGCTTGCGGCCTCAAACTTCACCCGGTAGTTGCCCGTTGGCACCCCCTCAAACTTATAAGAGCCATCCATCCCCGTCGTTGCGGTTCGCGTCTCGCCAGTGTCTACGCTCGTCGTCGTCACGGTGGCGTTCGCAACCACGCCGCCGGACGCATCGGTAACCCTACCCGTCAATACACCCGTTCCAGCCGTCTGAGCCATCAGAGACGGAGCTATTGCAACCGACAGACAAACAACAACGACGACAGGGACGCAACTATGCAGGTTGCGAAAGACCTTCCTCAACATCCTCAACCTCACCCGCTCCGATGGCGTGACGGACTCGTGTCACTACAGGAGTACCAAAATACGATATGTCAGCAACATTACCGCGCCCTTTCTGGAAGATGACAATTTGTTCATCCACGAGCTAATCGCCGCAGTCCCCGCCGAGCGCACTACGTCTCCCAACAGTGCGCGGTCTTGCTCGCGAACGCTGGCGTGAAACGACCGCGGATCCCAATGATGCAATAACCCCGGGATCCAGCGGCTGACGCCGATTCAACTCTTGATCGCTCCAAAAACATCGCGAGTGGTAAGGTGGATTCGGAACCTCGCGGCCTTTTCCCTAACAAGGGTAGAAATGCGCAACACAAT
>PLBX01000067.1:0-631 GCA_003135495.1 Acidobacteriaceae bacterium
GGCACAATGACCAATTCAAGAACGGTGACATCCGAGAGTTCAAACTGATGTTCCTCGACCTCGCGTGTTGTCTTAGGGGGACTGAAATTCCACTGCTGGCGCACAATTTCTCGAAACGAGCGCCCGCCATCCGGAGACCACCGCAAGACGAACTCTTGGGTACGCTCTGTCTCGGTTTCTTCGAAGACGAGNNTGCCAGAATCGGCGGCACGCCAGCCCTGCGTTTCTCCAGCGATCAACGCGGACTCGATTGGATAACCCTGCTCTTCCGATGTGACCTCGACCACGGCTGCATCGTCGAGGTCCAGCCAGCCTTCGTCATGGGGCGGAGCATCCTGCGAAATCGGCGTGATTAGGCGCTTGCGCATAACGCGCTAGTTTACCTCCGGTCCTGCTCTCGTGATCGCCGATTGGGACGGGCTCGGCCTTTGGAGTCAATTTCTCGGTTCAATTGTGCGAATCGCAAATTCCGACAATCGAAGGGTCGTTTTTTCAGCCTACCTGCGCTCCATCGACATCGTTACTTTTCAATGTCGAAGTAAATCTTCGTTGTGGCGCGGTACTTGGCTATCTTCTTGCCGTCCAGTTCCATTTCTAGTTCCGCCACCCGCGCCCACTTCATGCCCCGAAC
>PLBX01000067.1:725-7546 GCA_003135495.1 Acidobacteriaceae bacterium
CTGGCATCTCCGCCCCCACGCGTCAGTGAGCCGACCGTTGCTGCTACGTTGCCAAGGGGCAACAAGGGTACCATTGGGCATGAGCAGCATACATCCAGAATGCCTCGACTCGGACCCTTCTGATCGGTCGGTAGCTGCCGATGTCCTCCTTCGACAGGAGCCAGACGAGGAAGAAGAGGAAGATGAAGAGGAAGATGAAGGCGACGGCAAAGAAGACGACGATGATGACGACGAAGGCGACGACGGCTACTCGGAGTGAGCGGTCCCTTATTTATTTCTGTGGGTGAAGAACGAAGCGTGAAGATTTCGCAAAGATAGTCGAGGAGGCGCTCGACTCGCTCCCACAAGAATTTCGCAGTCGCATTCAGAATGTTGCGGTTCTGGTATCCCCAGGGCTCGTTTCTGGATAACTTGCACTGGTACTTGGAAAAATGCTGCCGGGTACCGACGCCTTCGCAATCGTGCGGGTATAGTTGCGGCCCAGTGGCAAAATAGCTCTCAAGCGGCAAAATGGTTCGCACGTGACTGCGTGCTTGCGCGCAGCATGAGACTCCCATTGTCGGGCGTCCCTATCCCTCACCGACCAAGTAGCGAGATTAGTATTGCGAATCGGCCTCTGGCAAGGAGTGCAAGACTTCCGTTAATCGGTCCTGCTGCGGCATTGCAATGGGAGTACTAGGTCGTCCACCCCTACGGCTTCTAGGCCCTTCAGTTTTACGGCGTACCGGACGGCAATCCGGCGATTTGCCACTCGAAAGCTCTACCTCGAACCGGATAAAATATTGATTCAGTGCTCAACCGAATTGAATGTCACGCGTCCAGCCACCACGGTCATGCGGATGGCAAGTGCCCTCAACTCATTGATGGGCGTCTTATACGGGTCCGCAGAAATTACGGTGAAATCCGCGTAGCGGCCGGCGGTCAGCGCTCCGAGATCTTTCTCCTGGAAAGCGGCATACGCGGGACCCGCGGTCATCGAGCGCAGCGCCTGGTCAACATCAATGCTTTGGTCGCTATACCAGCCTTTTTCTGGTTTGCCGTCGGCACCTCGCCGCGTCACTGCACAATACAGGGTGTCGAGCGGCGAACCCGAATCGGACGCTGGGTAGTCCGTCCCGGCGGCCAAGATTACACCGGCGTTTAACAAGTCGTGCGTTCGAAGTATCCAGTGGACCCTTGATGGCCCAACGCGGTCTTCAGCCCACCGGCTGTATTCACCCACAAAGACAGGCTGAATTGATGCGATGATGCCAAGGCGTGCAAAAAGAGATAGGTCCTCATTCCTAACGATCGAAGCATGCTCAATTCGGAAACGGTCATTCGGGGTGACGCCGGATTTTTCGAAGGTATCGAGGGCCCGCCTTACCGCTCGGTCTCCGATGGCATGTGTGTTGACCTGAAATCCCTTTTGACGCGCCGACCGGACAATCCTTTCGACATCCGTATCTTTCATCAATTCCAAGCCATGCTCCTGTGGCGCATCCGAGTATGCGTCGGTCATTTCGGCCCCTCGTGACCCGAGGGCGCCGTCAAGGAAAAGCTTGAAGCTGCGGACCGCCAGCATGCCATTCCCGAGGTCCAATTCCGGGCCGTTCGCGAGGTAGTGCGTCACTGCCGCCTCGCCATTGGCCATTGCATAGACCCTAACGGGAAGCTCCCCCCTCTGTAGCAGGTCCTTATATATAGAAATGGTTTCAAGATCGACACCGGCGTCGTGGACGCTGGTTAATCCCCATCGAGAGCACTGCTGAAGAGCGATGCGTATGCGATGTTCCTTTTCGGCGTGCGAGGTCTTAGGAATGACACCGCGAATCAACTCTTGCGCGTGATCGACAAGCATGCCCGTTGGCTCATGTCCGGCAGCACGCCGAATCAGTCCGCCATCTGGATCAGGAGTGTCGCGTGAAATCTTGGCAAGCGCGAGCACTTTAGAGTTAATCCACGTAGAATGCCCATCGATGCGACTGAGCGCAACCGGGTGATCGGCGCTGACCGCGTCCAGTTCCTTCGCGGTTGGAAACACTGCAGGATGCCAGAAACCCTCGTCCCAACCCCCGCCAGTTATCCATGTGCTATTAGGAGACGTGCGAGCGGCTTCTGCAACCTTCGCCAATATCTCAGCTTTCGTTAGACCGCGGAGATTCAGCTTCTCCAGTTCCTCCCCGACGCCTTCCACGTGAATGTGAGCATCAGCAAAGCCGGGAAGCGCGACGCCCTTGATTATGACCTTGACGGTTTTCTTGTTCGCAAGAGCCTCCACCTCGGAACGGGAACCAATCGCAACGATTCGCCCAGCGGAAACCGCCATTGCTTCGGCCCTTGGATGAGACCGATCAAGCGTGAGAATCTCACCGATGAAAATGGTGTCAGCGACAGGCGATTGGGCGTAGATCGTAATTGTGGCTGGGCTGATCAGCAATGCGACAATCGCGACAAGAGAGAGGCCGCGCACTGCAAAAAGACACATTCGGTTCGTGTATGCCGTGCGGCCCCACGTTGCACCGCTCGCGCCACGTAATAATTTGAACAGCTGCGATACCGGGTTCCTCATATCCATCACCAGTTCTACTGGATACGGAGCCGTTGACGTCCCACTCAACACATTCCGGCCATGAGCTCCGTTTTTCTCACAAGTAGGTCCGCACACGCATCAAAAGCTGTATCGAAGTGCGAACTGCATAAGTCGTGGCTTCGTCAACGTGCTGTTATAGGTTCCGAACACGGAGGCGGGCTGTTCCAGTTGTCCCGTATTCTGTGGCAAGGACGCCACGTCGAATCGAACTGCGTTGGTAACGTTGAATACCTCCCAGCTGAACTTCAGGCTCTGCGATTCGGTGACAGACCACAACTTGCTGAGGCCGCTGTCGATTCCGAAGTAGCCCGGCCCGCGCAACTCGTTACGTTGTCCCGACTCGCCCGGCAAAGAATAGCGAAAGTCGCCCTGCGCCGCGACTGGGTCCTTGAACAGACCGGGATTGCCATTTTGATTGAGGAAAGTGCCGGTTTGCGGCCTGGGTCCGGACAGAATTGCGGTTGATGGCAGATACCAATCGGTAGGAAAGCTCGTGAAAGTCTCGATTGTGGTGGGGAAGCCACTGGTCCAGCGGGCCAACCCAGACCACTGCCAGCCCCCGATGACGGCGTTCAGTAAGCGTCCCGAAGAGCCAGCAAGCCGCTTTCCCCGTCCGAACGGCAGTTGGTAAACCCAATTGGTATTGAACTGGTGGGTGGTGTCAAAGTCCGATACGCCCCGAAGCTGTGCCGGTGACCAGGAGTTGATGATCTGGTCAGCCTGATAGTAAGCATCGACATTGTTTACCCGCTCCGCGTTGGATCCTATATCGATTGACTTGGAGTAAGTGTAGTTGAAATCCCACTGCAGGCCCTGTGTCATCCCATGCCGTATCGTTACCTGCAGCGCGTGATAAGAACTCGTGCCGGCGCCTCGCCAGGAGTAGAGCGACGCGAACTGCGGATTGAAATATGCATTCGGACCAAGCTTGGAGCAGGCCGGGAAGCACGGGTTGGGACCAAGCCCAAGCTCTCCGGGCACGTCGGCAAAGATGAGCGGAAGAGTTTCGTTGTGCAGGGCACAGGCGTACGAGCTGTACATGGCTTGCGTCGCCGTCGGAGAGAAGTTGCCAGGCAACGTGGCCGAGCCCGGCGTGCAGGAACCAAAATCCGCTCCATCGTAGACGCCCGCTGCGGCTGGGAACATATTCTCCCAGTAGGGAATCTTCGCCAAACTCTGAATTGGAGTGCCGTTGGCGGCCGCCTTCGAGAGAAGAGTTGCCGCGGCAAAGTAATCCGTCCCTGATTGCTTGTCCACAATGTCGAGTGGCATTGCCATATCTTCTTCTTGCAGTAGACGGCGTCCCAGCCGTCCAATGTAAGCCACGTCCAGGACGAAGTTACGACGCAGCTCCCGGCTAATGGAGAAATCAAACACGTGGGAGTATGGCGTCTTCATCTTGTCGTCCACACCCCAAGAGTTCGCCACGCCGTCGGGCAGTCCGCTGGGAGCCAGTTTCGGGAATCCCCCAGTTGGGGGTGCCGCGATGAGCGCGGGCGGGATGGTATCGACACTACTGAATCGTGGTGAGTTATCGATCGTATATTGGCCGATCGGATTCGGAATTGTCGTTGTCAGGCCGAAGGAACCGTTGCGATCAAAGCTGTCGACGATCCCTTGGCCGAAGTGATCGTAGTAAATGCCGTAGCCGCCGCGGATGACCGTCCGCGTCGAATCGGCGAAGGGCAGCCAGGCGAAGCCGAAGCGCGGCTGAATGTCCCTCCAATCCGTCACGTAGTTTGTTCGCTGGTGGGAATTGGCAAAAACTTCGCCGCCGAGAAGCGGGCGGGTGACCGGGTTGCCGCTAATCGGGTCGGTGTATGAAAACGTTCCATTGTTCAAAGGGCTGACCACGTTCGGATCAAACCAGTTCTGCCGGTTGAAGCGATCGGTGCGGGGCAGTGAAACGTCGTAGCGTAATCCCAGGTTCAACGTGAGTTTGTGAGTTGCCTTCCAGTTGTCCTGGGCAAACACTGCGTACTGATAATTTTCCGTCGCGGGCTGGAACTGGATTTCGTAGAAGCCGCTCTGCACCTGACCCATCATGAAGCTGGCCATGTCATCTCCGCCGGCGGTCGTGCCATCGTTGCATGTCGATGCACCGCCGACCGCCGGGCAAATTGAGCTGCCCCGGTTATCAAAATTGAAATAACCCAGCGGCGCGTTGGTCTGAATGTAATTCTGTTGATGCAACCGGCCTTCGGCCCCGAACTTCAGTTCGTGAGGGCCGTGGATCTTGGTCACCATCCCCGCAAGCTGACCGGTAAGCTCTCCTTGCTTGTAGTTGCCATAGGGGTCGTTTCCGGCATTGGGAAAGCCCGCGTTCGCATAATCGTTAATGAACATCGCAGGAACGCCGTTGAACCCATTCCCCTTCAAATAAGACGGAAAACCTAGAGTGCTAAGCGGATCGGAACCCAGGCTCGAGTTGTAGGCAAAAATGAGCATGGCGCCGCGCGTGATGCCAAACGTCGTGGTCAGCAGCAGCGTGGGAGTGAAAGTGTAGGTATCGTTGATCGCGAATATATGCGCGGTGCTCTTGTTGGATCCGCCGCCACAGGGATCGATGACGGTCTTGAAGCAGTCATAACCAGTATAGGAACTCCATTCCTGAGAGTACTTGGCACTCAGCAGGTTCTTTTCACTGAAGCGATGGTCGATCCTCACATCGAATTGGTCGTTCGAGTTCGGGGTCGCTCCCGAGGCGGTCCAGTTTTTGTAGAGCGTGGGATTCGCCATGGTCGGCGTCGGAAGGGGAAATAGGCTCATCACCTTCTGGGCGACGGAGTCGATCAGATTTCAGGTAATGCCCGGAGCAGGTTGGAGATTCGCAGGCAGAGAAGGACTGCCAGGGCTTACATACAGGTCAATCCGGTTGTTGGGAATGGGGGTGCTGCGAACGGGTCCGCCGTCGGTGTTGCTATAGGCGCCGGAATAGGGATCCCAGAGCTGTCCTGAGTTCAGTTGGTTGCCCGAGCCATCGGTGCAGACCCCGGAGGAATTGAACGAGCCGCCTTGCGAAGTGCACACCTCGCCAAAGTTCCCGTTGCGCATGGCGGTGCTGGGCACGCCCGCGAAGTAAGTATTCATATTGCTGGCACGCAGACCCTCATAGTCGAAGAAAAAGAAGGTCTTGTTCTTCCAGATGGGCCCACCAAAGGTGGCGCCGAAATCGTGCCGGTGAACCGGAGGAATGGGAATGCCATTGCGATCGTTGAACCAGTCGTTCGCGTCGGTGATGGTGTTGCGAACGAAGTCGTACACGCTGCCGTGGAATGTGTTGGACCCGGCCCGCGTGACCATGTTGAGAATCGAAGCGCCCGAGAAACCGTATTCGGAGCTGAAGTTCGTCTGCTGCACTTTGAACTCTTCCACTGCCTCCGGCGAGGGAATGTACACGGCTTGAGTGATGCCGCCGTTGGGCTCGAAGTTAGTGACGGAGGCACCATCCATCAGAATGTCGGCACTCGCTCCGCGGCTGCCGTTGGAAACGAAGTTCGTCGCGCCGCAATTGTGGCACTGATCATCCATGTCGTTGACGCCGGGCGAGAGATAGGTCAACTCCGTCACATCGCGGTTAATTAACGGCAGATCATTAATAAGCCTGCGGTCGATGACCTGGCCGGTTACCGCATCTTCGGTAGCGAGGGCCTGCGCCTGAGCCTTAACCTCAACGGTTTGCGCGGCGCCTGCAATCTTCAGAGTGAGATTGGCCGTCGGGTTCTCACTAACGTTCAACTTGATATGAGTGAGTACAGCCTTCTCAAACCCTTTTATCTCCGCCGACACGGAGTACAAGCCGGGCGGAATCGAGACGAATAGATACCGCCCGCTACTGTCCGACGTGGTCGTGAACTGGTATCCCTTCTGCTCGTCGAGGAGGGTGACTTTTGCCCCTTGAACCACGGCTGCGGACTGGTCTGTCAGAATGCCACTCACAGTGCCGAAGTAGCCCTGGCCGAAAAGCAAGGTGGGAAGTGCAACCACGGTTGCCATGATCAAGAAAGCGGCTAGAAACCTTTGTGAACTGGTCTGAAGTTTCGAAGCGGATGTATGCATCTTGCCCCCTTGGTCGCGGTGGAACAGATACGACCCGATGCGCCGCGAGACGGCCCGCGGGAATAGTAAACCGATTTAATGTTTCGCGCCATCGGGGGAATCCCCCGGGGGCAGGCTCATCGACCGGGAATCGGGCCAACCATCAATTAGCATAATCGCCTGTGGCTGATGTCATAACGACGTCGGCCTC
>PLBX01000147.1 GCA_003135495.1 Acidobacteriaceae bacterium
GGTCATTTCAGCGGAGTTCGTGGGCGGATTATAACAAAGGCTACGGCGCTCTTCGGGTGACGGGGCTCGCCATGAGTACGTTTCTTTCGCTCCTTCGGAGCTTGGTGGATGACGATCCCTAACCCCGGGCTTGCGCCCGGGGCTTCATTCCTTCGCCGCTCCGCGGCTTGCCTCAGGAGCGACGGAGCGCCTCTCCGTTCGCCGAAGGTGAACCCCCGGCAGGGTAGTGGTCNNCGAGGAATCTGCTGTTTCGCTGCTGGCGACGGAGCAGATTCCTCGCCGATAAGGCTGGCTTCGGAATGACAAGGAGAGTGTCTTTGCGCAAACTGCAGCACGACCCCCGGCAGATCGCAGTTGACGCGCCCTCCGCGGCGATGTTTTCCTTACACGCATGGAATTGCGTAAGGATCCGATTACCCGCTCCTGGGTGATTACGGGCGACGATGTCATCGAGCCAATCGTCGGTTCGCAAGTTTGCCGGTTTTGCAGTACTTCGACCGCGCCCGCGCAGGTTATCGCGAACTTGCCTGGAATGTCAGGGGGCGCTTGGTCGGCGCGTTCGGTGGTGCATCCGCAGGCGCTTTATCACATTGAGGGAGAGCCCGGCCGTCGCGGCGACGGTCTTTATGACTGCATGGGCTCGGTGGGAGCGCACGAGGTTCTGGTCGAAAATCCTCGTCATGATGGGCATCTGTGGAATGCGAGCGACTTTGAAGTTGAGCAGTTTTTGCGCATGGCCGCTCAACGAATTCAGGATTTGAAGCGTGATAGCCGCTTCAAATACATCAGCATTTTTAAGAATCATGGGGAGCGGGCGGGCCAGGAGTTTGAACATCCGACTTCCCAGCTTACGGCGACCACGTTTGTGCCCCGTCGTGTGCTTTATGAACTGCGCGCAGGTCGCGAGTATTACGCAACTAAAGAGCGCTGCGTCTTTTGCGACATTCTGGCGCAGGAGGAGCGGCAGGGTTTACGCATTGTTGAAATTCGCGGCGACTACGTTGCTTTTTGCCCCTACGCGCCGCGCGTCCCCTACGAGACTTGGGTCATGCCGCGCAGCCACGAATCTTCGTTTGAGCGTACCGGGACTTCGAGGGTTGGCACATTGACTGATCTCGCCGCGCTTCTGCGGCGCACTCTGCAACGGATACGGACGGTGGCTGAAGCGTTTCATCTGGTGCTACACACGTCGCCCAATAGCCAACATCCTTCGGCAACATTGGGATATTGGAAGACGCTGGATGATGATTATCATTGGCACATAGAAATTTTGCCGATTGTCGAGGCGAAAGCTCGATCCTACACTTTCAAGGAAATTTATTATTCTCCGGTCACTTCCGAAACCGCTGTAAAACGGCTACGGGAGGCGAAGATCTAGAGCGCAGGGTGATTTTCCTGTGAGTTAAAGCATCGAAAATTGCCCCTCTAAAAAACTTATGATTCGAAGACTCGCAGTTCTTTTGATTCTTATTTCTTCCTCTATCTCGTTGGTGAAACCTGCATCGGCACAAACTTCCCCTCCGCCTTCGGAGAAGCAGGAAGTTCTATGGATGAAGCTGGAGAAATCGATTCTTGACATCGACCGGGGATTAGATGGCGCGATGGGTGTCGCGATCGTCGATCTTACCGACGGCCATAAGTACCTGCTTCATGCCAACGATATTTATCCGCAGGCCAGTTCGATCAAAATTTGCGTGCTCGCCGAACTGTATCGCCAGGCTCAGCAAGGCAAGCTGAAGCTCACCGATATGTATACGGTGAACGCGGCTGATCTGGTGCAGGACAGCGACATTATGGGTGGCCTCACTCCCGGCGTCACTCAAATCACTTTACGCGATTTGGCGACGATGATGGTAGCGGTCAGCGACAACTCTGCTACTAACGTACTTATCGATCGCGTAGGCATGGACAATGTGAATGCTTTTTTGAGCGCGCAAGGACTGCGGGACACGCGCCTGCGACGCAAGATGATGGACCTTAAGGCGGCGGGCGAAGGGCGCGAAAATATTTCGACGCCGAATGAGATGGCGACGCTGCTGCAGGCTCTTTATCAGGGAAAGATTCTGAATAAAGAGGGGACCGCTGATTTCTTCAAAGTTCTCGCTACGCATAAAGACAGCTGGATTCCGCGCAACCTGCCCGATGATTTGAAGATTGCCGATAAACCTGGGGCACTAGAGGGCGTACGCAATGATTCAGGTGTGATCTTTGTGGAGAAGCGGCCGTACATTCTTTGCGTGATGACCACCTATCTTCGGCGCGAGCGCGACGGAGAAGAGGCGATCAGCAATATTTCGCTGGCGGCGTGGCGCATGTTTGATCGCATAGCGCGAGCGAGTGAGTATGGGAGAGTGATTTCTCCGGGGAATAGCAGCCGATAGGGGGCTGCGGACTTCGCGCTGAGAGCAACCCTGCGCGCTCGCAGCCCAAAGTTCGAAGNNTTCATGACCATTCGCCGCCTCAAAACCTATACCGGAGCGCAAGGCTTCGTTTATCAGTATTACTTCGTCGGGAAGCGCGCTGCTGTCACATCCGTGCAGAACGAATCTGCGGCGAGTGAATACATCTTCGATGTTACTTCGGACCGCAAGTTGACCTACGCGGT
>PLBX01000087.1:0-199 GCA_003135495.1 Acidobacteriaceae bacterium
CCACGCCTTACTTTGGGCTGACCAGCACTGACGGTAGTTTCACGATCAAGAATGTTCCGCCGGGGACCTACACTCTGAAAACCTGGAGCGAAGACGGCAAACCTACTACTCAGACGATCACCCAGACGGATGCCACGACGAACGTCGAGTTAGCCGTAAAGAAATAGCGATTGGCCTAAGCAAGCAGATTCGACATTCA
>PLBX01000087.1:234-1212 GCA_003135495.1 Acidobacteriaceae bacterium
AGCGGCATCAATGGCGATTTCCTGTGCATCAAGGGGCGTTATGGTTTCGATTTCACCGCCCACCCCGAACGGCTGAAGCAACCCCTGGTGCGGAGGAATGGCCGGCTGATTCCCACTTCCTGGGAAGAGGCGCTATCGACTGTTGCTGGACGCTTACGCGAAATTCGAGATAGCTCTGGTGGCAACTCAATCGGGGTGATTGGTTCAACGCGTACGACCANNGTTTCGTGCACTCGGCGATAAATCAAACGCTACCGCTAGCATGAGAAATGTCTTCGACGCTCCTGCCATCCTACTCATTGGAAGCGATCCTACGTATCAGCATCCGCTATTGGCTTGGCAAGTCCGCAACAATGTGCGCCTGCACCGCTCACGGCTTTACCTGATCAATGCACGTCCGATCAAGCTGACTCGGCAAGCAGCGCATTTCGTGCAGGTTGACGGAGGCACTGAAGGCAAAGCGGTAGCTTTCCTGGCTGGGGACGATAGCGCTCTCGAACACTGCGCTGGGGACCGATCTGGTAGGGAGAAACTGACCGCTCTCAGAGACAAACTACGGACAGAAAAGGATCTCATCATAGCTTTTGGCTCTGAGTTGCGTGGCGAGGGCATCGCCATGCTAGTGAGGTTTGGTGCTGCGATCCCCGGTTGCAAGTGGGTTTGCCTGGGCGACTATGCGAACTCGCGGGGTGCTGCCGACATGGGACTCTATCCAGACCTCTTACCTGGATACGTGCCCCTCTCGCAGGGCGCGGCTTTTCGCGAAGTTTGGGACGAAGAGTTTCCCACACAGTCGGGACTCAATCTGCTGCGCATGATAGAAGCAGCGAAAGAGGGCGGGCTGAAGGCGTTGTATGTCGTTGGTTCGAATCCCGTCGCTCGCTACCACATCGACCCATTTGTCCTGCAATCAGCTTTCCTGGTAGTGCAAGATCTGTTCCTGACCGAGACGGCCCAACTGGCGGATGTCGTGCTTCC
>PLBX01000087.1:1297-6643 GCA_003135495.1 Acidobacteriaceae bacterium
GTTCAGTCTGGAGAGGTGGATCGTCAGGCGGTGTGGATGCAAAGAC
This sequence comes from Acidobacteriaceae bacterium, assembly GCA_003135495.1. Classification (GTDB taxonomy): domain Bacteria; phylum Acidobacteriota; class Terriglobia; order Terriglobales; family Acidobacteriaceae; genus Acidiflorens. The sequence goes on from PLBX01000087.1 coordinate 1,344, forward strand.
AGAATTTGGAACCGCGGCTGGGGCCCTTTGATCCGAACGCAGTGTTGGATGAGATCCGCCGCCTGGTTCCAAGCTACTGCTCGACCCATGTTGATTGTTCTGGTCAGAAAGAGGCAGCGGAGTCCAATCAATCTGCATCTCGCGATGCGGCTAGCGAGGGTCAGTTGATAGTTCCCTCGCAAGATGACCTGTTTTCCTCGGGCACATTAGGCCGTTATTGCCGAGTGCTTGAAGACGTGATGGAAAGTCGTCTGGTATTGCCAAATGAAAGAGAGGCTAGCGACAGCGAACTTCTCCCCGAACCGAGGCAGTGGAATGACCCTGGAAGCGTTCGCCCGGGCTCATAAGTTGCCACCATGCTGGCTGGAGCTGAGAGAGGCGTGCGAGGAAATTGTGAAGCTCCCTGACTTTTGGTATCGCCCTGACCTGCAACAGCAATCGAGCGATTTGGCGGTTCGGGCCTCCAATATACTCGAATCAGCACTCACACAAAAGGTGTGCGCAAAGCTAGATCGTGCTGATGCGCTAAGCCCCACACCATTGAAGTGAAACGAGAGCAGCCATGACCGGCAGGACTATGCGCTTCATCATTCGTCGGCAAGGCACTCCACAGTCGGAGCCCTTCTGGGNNGCTTCTGGGAAGAGTTTGACCTGCGCTGGCGGCCGGGCATGAATGTGATCAGCGGCCTGATGGACATTGCTATGAATCCCGTGGACCGGACCGGAAAGCCCACAACCCCCATTACCTATGACTCCAACTGCCTGGAGGAGGTTTGTGGGTCTTGTGCCATGCTGATCAACGGCAAGGCCGCTATGGCTTGTTCTTCTCTTGTCGACAAGCTCAGCGCTCCTATTCGCTTGGAACCGTTGTCGCGATTTCCTGTCATTCGCGATTTGGCAGTCGATCGTAGCGTGTTGTTTGAGAATCTCAAGCGTGTCAAAGCGTGGGTCCCGATAGACGGAACGTATGATCTCGGCTCGGGCCCAAGGATCTCTCCCGAAGATCAAGAGCAGGCGTATCTCATGTCCCGGTGCATGTCCTGCTGCCTCTGCCTGGAAGTCTGCCCCCAGTTCACCATCGCGACGAGCTTTGTGGGCGCGGCCATCATTAACCAGGTGCGGCTCTTCAACCAGCACCCTACAGGAGCATCCTTGAAACGTGAGCGGCTGGAGGCCATGACAGGCAACGGTGGAATCCACGAGTGCAGTTATGCGCAGAATTGCGTTCGCATCTGTCCCAAGAACATCCCTCTAACGAACTCAATCTCGATCGTCTATGGCCAGGTAATGAAGCAGACCATCGGAGACCTGTTCCGAAGATGACGCTACCTCGAAGGGCTTGCGCTGGCGCAACTAGCGCCTGGGCCGCTCGCCGCTCAACTCGCAACCCATCCAGATGGGATTCTCGACCGACTGGTTGAGTTGACAAGAAAACTCTACGAAGCAGACACGGTTGGAATCAGCGTGGAGCAAACCAACGACAAAGACGAGAGGATTTTTCGCTGGGTGGCAATGGCGGGTGAATTGATTGCCGTTCGTTGAGGCCCTGCTCCTGCCCTGGGGAGTTGATGGCGGTCCCGTAGGCACGCTTTGGATCGTTGCGCATAGTGATCGCCGGAAGTTTGATCGCGAAGACGTTCGCTTGATGGGCTGCATGACTCCATTTGGTGCCGGAGCCATTCGATTGCAGGAAACGTTGTTGGAGACGCAACGCTCATTGGCTTCCGCGCGCGTGGTCTCTGATATGGCCCACCATATCAACAACCCACTGCAGGGAGCCATGCTGGCCCTTTATAACGCGCAGTCCGCAGGCGAGATGAGCGCGGATGTGCGCAAGATGCTGTTAATTGCGGAAAATGAGTTGCAGCGGGCGACGTCATTGTCCGCAGCGCTCCTGCAAAAAACAGCCTGGACGCCTGANNACCTGAATAGCGGTAACGCACTGTTAGTTTGATCGCTATCAGATACACCAAGTTTTTCAATTCTTAGGCGAAAAGCATTGGGTGTGAGCGCGTATTTTAGTCGCGAAAGTGGTCGCGTAACCAACAGCCGCACGACGCACGGCGGGGAACTAGAATAAACCCCTTAAGGAGATCGCTATGGATTCTGCTAGTTGGGCAACTCCCTTGCATGCGGAGATCGAAAGGCTAGGGGGCACAGTATCTCTCGACAGGAAATCTATCCGATACCGAGACCAAGACATTTCGCGGCGCGATTGCGAGTCTTGCGTCGATGTACAAGCGGCACATCAGCATCGAGGAGTCCGTGGTTTTCCCTTAGCAACGCGGCTGCTGTCGCCGGCGGATAAGATAACCATTGCCGAGGAAATGGCGGCTCGCCGGAACGTGAAGCTCGTGACGGGAATCTCTGAAGCGTGAGTCGTTGTTGTTCGCTGAGACTCAAGGTCTAAACTTTTGATACCGCATGTGGGGAGGACAATGATTCCCCAGAAGCGGCCGCGCGGGGAAGGTCGGTTTGTTGGACCGAAGCTAATAAACAAAATGTTGGAAACTGAGCTGTTTGCATTCCTGGAAAGCACGACTGATGCTGTGTTCGTGGTGAGCGAGCAAGGTGAGATTCGGTCCTGGAACAAATCAGCCGAGAAATTGTTTGGATATTCGGCAGTGGAGGCAAAGAGAAAGACTTGTTTTGATCTCCTGCACGGAGTCGGCGCGCTGGGCACGAAGGTCTGTCATGAGAACTGCAGCATCCTGGATTGTGTTGGGAAGCAATCCGGGATTCCGAACTTTGACCTCAACGTAAGCAATCGAGATGGCCAGCGCTTGTGGGTCAACGTATCGACGCTGATCTTTCACAATCAGCGCACTGGTGGGAGACTGCTCGTTCACCTGGCACATGACATCACTGAGCAGAAGAATCAGGATGAAGTGTTCCTCCGGGTGCTGGCGCTGTCAAGGGAGATGAGTGGCCTCGGTGACAGAGTGTCCAACAAATCTCCAGTATCGTCACTCTCTTCTCAGGAAATCGAAATCCTCAAGATGTTTGCTGCTGGTAATAGCTCTTCCAAGATCGTCAAGAAACTGGGAATCAGCCCGCAAACGCTGCGAAATCATCTGCACCACATCAATCAGAAGTTGCGCACTCACAACCGGCTTGAAGCGGTGATGCACGCCATGCAGCGAAGGCTAATCTAGCGCAGACATAGCTCGTCCTCTGATTTCTCGGACTGCTTGCTTTTCTCGTCTGCTATCTGTCTCCTAATCATCAGTACAAACGGTTCATTGCCAGTACAAACGGTTCATTGCTTTCGTTTCGAGATTGCCGCATAACTATGGGAACAGTTCAGTACACCTATACGGAGCGGATCATGATCAGAAATTGCGCTAATCCTAACTGCGATGCAGAGTTCCGCTATTCCTACGAAGGCCGGCTCTTCCCATATGAAATTAGAAATCCCGCACAACCCTGTCGCGATGTGCCTGCTGTGATCTGCGAGAAGAAACCCGGGCACGCGACGGTGTATTTCTGGCTGTGCGGGCTATGTTGCGATCGGTTCACTCTGCAATTCACGCTGCGCACGGGCGTAAACCTCGTGCCGGTATGCCGCGAGAAGGCTGTCGATCGAAAAACAAACTCGCGGCCGATTGCAGCCTCAGAGACAGGGAGTTTCAGACGGAGGCATGCATGATTGACCTGAAGCGAATCTACGAACGTGCGGGGCCAAACGATGGCGCTCGCGTCTTAGTGGAACGCCTGTGGCCGCGAGGGGTAAAGAAGAATTCGGCGCACTTGGGACGATGGGCGAAAGAAGTGGCCCCGAGCGACGCACTGCGCATTTGGTTTCATCACGATCCAAGCAGATGGGAGGAATTCCAGCGCCGATATTTCCGAGAACTCGATCAGAATGAGGAGAGCTGGAGGCCACTTTTGCAGGCATCTTCTGAGGGACGAGTCACCCTGGTGTACAGCTCCCATGAAGGTGAACATAACAATGCCGTAGCTCTCAAGGAATACCTGGACCGTAGGCGGCACAGTCACGCCGGGCATTTCCGGAAAGAAGCGGCGAAGCTGGGAATAGGCGAGGAGGCAGGAGATGCACCGAGCCACGGACAGCCTTGAACAGGAACACCGGACAATCGAGAAGATTCTCAGAGTGATTGGTGTGCTAGCGACGAACTAGCAGAGAACCGCTACATCGACAGTGACATTCTTCGGGATCTATGCCAGTTTCTGCGGATCTACGGAAACCAATGTCATCACGGCAAGGAAGAGAGTTATCTTTTCCCAATGCTTGAAAGCCACGGCGTACCGGAGGAGGGTTGTCCCCTGGGCGCATTGCGGCACGAGCACGAGCGGACACGAGCCTTGACGCAAGAATTGGCACAAGCCTCGGCGGAATATGCCGCAAATCCACATGCTGGCGCTCCGCTTTGTCGGAAGTATTTCGTAACCTCGTGCAGTTCTATCCAGCGCATAGCTGGAAAGAGGAGTACCTGCTCTTTCCGCTGGCAAGGAAGGTGCTGTCAGTACAGGATGACGAACGTCTTCTCAAAGAATTCACAAGCGTCGAATCTGACATTTTCGCCTATACACACGAAAGTTACGATCAACTGGCGACGGAACTCGAGGACCGGATCGTGAAAGCCTCTCCCAAGATGAGAATCGCCGCTGGACAACGTGTGGCGTGACCATGGTTCGCGGGCTTAGGAGGAGACCCAGATGAACGTTGTGGAAGTATTATCGGTTCAAATCCTGGGTGCAACTGGCAGGTCTGAAGAACACTTGTGCAAGGAGTCTTAAGTCATGTCCGAGCAAGAAAAGATTTACCAACCCGCGACCAAGGAATTCGCAGAGCAACGCAAGAGCTTGGCCCCCAAAACTGCCGAAGCCTTCACGGCCTTCAGTCAGAGCGTATTTGCCGATGGGGCGCTCCCCGCGAAGACCAAGCAGTTGATCGCCGTAGCAGTGGCGCATGTGACTCAATGCCCGTATTGCATTCGCGGACATACAAAGTCGGCTTTGCAAAAAGGGGCTACCCCCCAAGAGATCATGGAATCCATATGGGTCGCTGCTGAGATGCGGGCCGGGGGTGCCTATGCCCACTCAATTCTCGCCCTTGACACGATTACGCACGTCCAGAGTCAAAAGACCGGACAGCCGTGAAAGCCATTGCAGATGATGAAGCGATATCAGAAAAGTGTTGCGGGGGAACGGCAGGAGAAATCCTCGAGCAGCGGAACGCGTCGTGACCTCCAGAAACGCGATCCTATCCGCGATTCTCTAGTACAGGCAAGGGATCGAGGTTTAGACGAAACCCTAAGCGACACGTTCCCGTGCAG
>PLBX01000038.1 GCA_003135495.1 Acidobacteriaceae bacterium
AAGAAGGAGGGGCCTAAGTTTATCCAGCGCTTGGTCGCGAAGCAGAAGGCCAGGGTTAAAGACTTATGATTTCTCCTACGGATCGCCGTTGATCTCCTCTGCGTCACCTTTCAGGCTATTTCGGCCCGACCCACAGGGATAACCAAAGTCCGGCGAGTCGTAACCCGCCGAGAATAGCGGCGCGTTGGCCTAACTGTCGCTAGCAGGCCATAATGCTCAAAACCCCTCAATGAGCGANNGATCTGTGCGGGGGGCGATCAGCAATGATCGTCCCTACCGCGACCGCTACCAATGGCTTTCATTAAGATAAATTTGTTGTCTAGATGGCGAGAAAATTGATCTGGGTCTCTGAAAAAACTCGCGGCGTTTATCGCAAACGGCCCGCGTGTTCCGAATGCGGCTGGTTAGGTGAGCCTCGTCAGATTCCGCTAAAGAAGCCGACAGCCCGAAAGCAATCCGCACGGGAAGAGTTCGACTGTCATGAATGCACCCGTTCTTCCGAAGCGGTGAAGAACGACTAGAGTTCTCGCCCTTCAACGAGTGCAATGGGGATATATCGTCAACCATCGGCGCTATCGCTCTCGGCCCCATTTCTCCCCGTCACTACATGTCGCTCAGGGCGCAGAAAGACCGCCAACCCCGTTATTCCGATAACCAACGCGCCTACGTGCCCCCAGAGTGGTCGCGACGGAAAAATGATTGGACGGAAGAAAATCAGAACATGCATAACGCTTGCGGCAATTCCCCAGCCTCTAGCCGAGGGCTGTTCCTTCCAGATAGCTCTCCATGCTGCTCCACGGCGGCCCAGAATCTATCGAAAACAAGTCAATCGCAAAAGGACGCGGCGGGAGCGATCTCCGCGAAGCCCGTTTCTGGACCGTGCGACGAAATGTTGGAAGTCCCGGATCACTTCCCGTTTGCCGACTATATGGACACAATTGCGCGAGGCGGCCCGGTGGTCGTTCCGAACGTGCTGCTATTCAGGGAAATCGCGCCTCATTGAAGTATCAAAGTCCCGCTGTCGAGCGTGCCAAGGCTCTCTGTTTAGTTTGTCTGGGGCGTCGCCGCTTGGACTCAATGAAAACGCCAACACTCTTCGCCGGCATGGGTTCCGCAAACAGGTGTCCCTGGGCTGACCCACAACCAGCTAACGCCAACAGTCGATGTTGTTTAGTTGTTTCTACCCCTTCAGCGACCACTTTAAGATCTAGATTGCGCGCCAAACCGATGATTGTCTTAACAATGGCATAGTTTTCGGCATCCATCGTTGCAACGAACGACTGATCGATTTTTAGGGTGTCGACTGGAAAACGACGAAGATAACTCAGGGAAGAATAGCCCGTGCCAAAATCGTCGATACTCAGCTTCACTCCTAAAGTCCGCAGCTGCGACATGGTTTGGCCGGTCGCCGCAACATCGTTCATAGCCAGGCCCTCGGTGAACTCGATGGTTATGCACCGCGGATCCACCGCACTCTCTGCCAGTGCATCTTTGACGTGCCCGATAAAACCGGCGTGAGAGAAATGCTTTGAGCTGATGTTGATGCTGACATATAACGGCGGGTTAGCAGGATAGCGCTGTTGCCAACTCGCCGCCTCCAAACACGCCTTCTTTAGAACCCAAACACTAATAGGAACAATCAGACCGCACTGTTCTGCTAACGGGACAAAAGTGCTTGGTGGTATCGAATTCAACCCCGAGGGCTGCCACCGCAAGAGTGCCTCGAAGCCCTGCACTGCCCCCGTATCTACCGCGACGATTGGCTGGTAGTGAAGTGCCAGTTCTTCATTTTCGAGAGCATATCTCAGCTTGGTTTCCAGAAGAAGTCGACTCATGACTTGCTCATGCATCACGCGGTCAAAGAGCTCACTGCAAGCCTTGCCTTGGCTTTTCGCACGATACATAGCGATATCGGCATTCTGAAGCACCGCCTCCGCAGGTACCTCTGGTGATGTCAGCGCGATGCCAATTGAAATGCTCTTAAAGACCTCATGTCCCTCTAGTAGGAACGGTTGTGCAAATGAAGACTGGATTCTCTCGGCTACACGGATGGCATCGCTCGGGTCGGCAACGTCCTCCACTAGAACCGTAAACTCATCTCCACCCATCCTCGCTATCGTGCCGTCGCTGCGCATGCATGCCCGTAGTCTGTTGCTCACTGCTTTGATTAAAACATCGCCGGTTGCGTGGCCATAGCAGTCATTGACGACCTTGAAGCCATCGATATCAATGAAAAGGACGGCCGCGGCCTGGTGTGGATGCCTTTTCATCCGATCCACGACGCTTTGCAGACGTCCCAAAAACAAGGCCCGGTTGGGAAGGCCGGTGAGCACATCGTGGGTAGCGTTAAAAAGCAATTCTTCCTGAGTCTGTTTCCGTTCTGTTATATCGCGGGCATTGTAGACGATGCCGCCGATATTCTTGTGCTGAGTCAAGTTTCGAACCACACACTCGAAATGGAGCCAACTTCCGTCTGCATGTCGCAACCGGAACTCAACGATCGGATTCTGTCCGTACGCTACCGATCGCGAACCCGCGCTCATGGTCTTCAAGAAATCGTCCGGATGAACCAGGTCGATCATGTTCCTGCCCACGAGACTATCTCCATGCACCGCTAGAACTGTATGAACGGAAGGGCTAGCGTACTGGATTTGGCCAGAGTTATCGGCGATAAGAATGATGTCGGTTGACTGCTCAGTGAGAGCGCGGAAGCGCTCTTCGCTCTCTCGGAGGGCGTTGCGTTCGGTTTCTTGCAACTGGCCGACGTGCTCTTGTTTCTGGAGCCGGAGAAAAAGTATCAGGATGGCGGCCGCTGCCAATAGTGCGGCCGCCAGCAATTCGTTTCGAGCTCTCAGCGCAACACCTTGCGCCCATTTGTCCTCGGCTTCAATGGCGATCTGCACTTGGTGCTGCAACAAGTCGAACTGGGGACTGACCGCCTGGAAGTCGGCCTGCTTGGCCTCGTCAAAGTCAAGAACTTGCATCATGATCCATTGCTGTCCGGCCGAAGTAATGTAGTTGTCTAAGACGGGCCAGACTTTCTCTAGGGCAGAGGTGTGATAAGCATGAAGGCGTGCCGCCAGCACGACTTCATGCAGTTCCTGTCTTGCCGCCCGCATCTCGGTTTCCGCTTTGGTGGACAGGTTCTGCTCTTGCAAGGCTGTCAACGTAAGATTGTTGATCTCTCGCGTAACAACCGCAATTTGATTGAGAATTATTTGGGCAGAGAGGGCTTCGTCGACCTGATTCCGATGAAACCACGAGAGAGAAGCCAAGAGGGCGACGACAGTCGCGAGAAAACCAAATACTAAGGCTAATTTCGGACGTGCTACTAGACTCCCAAATCGCGAGCTGGGGATTCTCCCTTTAGCGAGTGCCATTTTTATCATGAAGAACCGACGAAATCTCGCAAGCTCGTCTGTGCGCAAGAATGGGTAGTAGGGAGGATCGGCTGATCCGCCATACAGCAAGTGCCACATACTACTATTGAGGATCAGGTCCCTTTTGGCACGTCCAGATGAGCACGCCACATTACGAAAGTGCTAGCGGTCTTGAGGGCAGAATGTCACGTCTTGACCCATAGTCGACCTTGGCAGGCTGCTTCGGCTATGCGGGAAGCGCCGTCTTAAGACCATGACGAAGGAACAGCGCTCTCGCGGACAATCCCCCACCCAGTCCTCAGAGGCAGTTACCGGATTCGACGAT
>PLBX01000403.1 GCA_003135495.1 Acidobacteriaceae bacterium
TAGATCTGCCCCATCCATTCGGAGTCGCGCTTGGCGAGGTAATCGTTGACGGTGACGACGTGAACTCCGCGCCCGCTGAGCGCATTGAGATACACAGGCAAAGTGGCGACCAGCGTCTTGCCCTCGCCGGTTTTCATTTCGGCGATCTTGCCTTCATGCAGGACCATGCCGCCGATCAGCTGAACGTCGTAGTGCCGCATGTTGAGTACGCGGCGGCCAGCCTCGCGGACCACGGCAAAGGCCTCCTCGAGCAGTTCATCGAGAACTTCTTTAAGAGCTTCGTCGCGTTGTTTTTCGATTTCCTTCCGGCGGTCGCTATTCTGCAAATCGGTATTCTGCAGATCAGCATTCCGCGGATCAGTACCCGGCAAATCGAGATCGGCATCGGGCTGGGGCTCGTCAGCAATCGAGCTGAGCCGCTCCTTGATACGGGCGCGAAACTCATTCGTCTTGGCCCGGAGTTGGTCGTCGGAGAGCTTCTGCATCGCCGGCTCAAGCGCATTGATCGCCGCAACGCGAGGCATCAGCCGCTTAATCTCGCGCTCGTTCTTAGTCCCGAAAACCTTGCCTAATAAAGTGTTGATCAAAAAGGAAATCCTTCGGAGGACACGCGTCCCGAGTATCGGTAAAAGTATCAGTAAAAGCCTAGCACATTAGATGCGGTAGGGATGGCGAAGGACGGAAGCGCAAGTTACTCAACAGTGGGCATCCGGAGAAACGGATTCTGAATGACCAGATCGCCGAAGCGGCGGCCCTGTTGCATGTCCTCGCTGTAGAGTACCTTGCAACCGCCTTGCAACGCTGCAGCAATAATTAGAGAGTCGTACCACGCCAGCTGATTTTCATTATGCAACCTCAAAGCGTCGATAGTAAGCGCTGGCGAAGAAGATATGGCCATCATAGGGAATAGTGCGGTAAGCACGAACGACTCCAAATCGGACTTGCCAATGGCGAGGCGAAATCCTCGCAAGGCAACATTGATAAACTCGTGCACGACCTGATAGCTGATGATCGCCTGCTTATCGGCGGCGCCGTCTGTAATCAGCCTCCGAGCAATTTTTGATTTTTCTGGAAACGATAGATCGAATGCGTAGACGATGATGTTTGTGTCAAGGAAAAGCCTAGCGTTCATTCATTTCATCCCGCGTAAACTTTCGCCCCGCGTCGGCGTAGTTGAGTTTCTCAAATAACGCTTCTATTTCCGCGCGGCTTACTCTGCGGGATGCATACCAGTCCAGCCAATCGCGGAAGGCGTCGTTTAGAGTTCTCTGTTCGCTCCGCGCCACCTCGCGGGCCAGCTCAATTTTATTTTCATCCGCACTAAACGTGATGTTTTTCATAGGCCTAGTGACGCTCATTCATCCCTTCGCGCGTGAACTCTCGTCCGGCATCGACGGAGCGGAGTTCATGCATCAAATCGCGGTATTTCTGCACCCGAGCTTTCCGCGCCACAACCCCCTTCAGCCAGTCGCGGAAAAGTGATTGAGAGTCGTGTTCTGGCTGCGAGCTTCCTCCCGCGCGAGCTCGATGTCAGACTTATCGGCATCAAAAGTAATTTTTGTCCGCACGAAAGCAGTGTACACGATGTTCGTGTACGCAAGCAAGCGTTGCCAATGTCTTACCGAAACGAGGGTTCAGGCGATATTTTCGCAGTTGGCGGGGACGGCTGTCTGTGATGGTGCGCACTGGGCGTCTGTGATGAATACGTTTCGCATCGGCCCACGCTCTGTTGCCATCGTCAGTGGCGATCACCCTTCGGAAAGCGCGAAGGGTGAGGCAGCCAAAGTGGTGGGGGCGCAAAGGTGGGCCAGTCCCCTCTTAGGGATTTTTATTTTTAGATGAGGGGTTGGCCCACCGAAGAAGACCTCACCAGATTCCAGACAAGACGGCTTCGTGCTTGCCGCGTAACTGCAAAAAATGGGGAACGTCCCGTCTGTCCCCGGATTGTCCCCTAGTAATATCTCCGCATTCCCATATGCCCGCCACGCATTTCCGAGGCAGAGAAAATAGGAAACGCGGACCCGAAACGCCGCTCTGCCACGATGGTGTGAAGTTTGATAGTCCAGGTTGATAGTCGTCCGAAGTTTGGAGATGAGGTGATGCGAACTTTGGCGGGCTCAAAAACTTGCGGAGTCGAGGGTTGGGCGGGCCACTTCTCAAACGCGAGAAGTGGCGCACCCCTACTTGTTTTACTTCAGGTGTAACAAAACTGGAGTTTATACTTCGCGCGAGATACGCGACCCGACGGCCAATGGCGACGCTTTTTTCTCGTTTTCCTGTAAGATTTTCTCCGACTCATGCCAGCCTTCTATCAGCGGTTTCAGGAATCTGCCCGGAAGTTTCCCGACAATGTAGCGCTTGAGATTCAGCGGCACGAGACGGTGGAGCGGGTTACGTTTGCGGAACTGGCTCGGATGTCGGAGAGCGTGGCGAACTGGCTCTCGACCCGGGTTGCCAAGGATGCGCGAGTGGCGGTTCTGGCGGCGAATCATCCGCGGTGGGTTGCGGCTTATTTGGGGATTATTGCCGCGGGACGGACGGCGGTCCCGCTGGACACAGCTTTTCACGCAGATCAGGTGAAGAAGTTGCTGGTGGATAGCGGCGCGTCGTTATTGTTTTGCGACGTGAAGCATCTTCCGGTGGCGAAGGAGGCGGTGGCCGGACTGAAGGTTGGGCTGGTGATGACTTCGGCGGCGGGGGAGCAGCGGGTGGCGGCTACACCGGCGTCGTCTTCGGCCGCGGCACCCGAAAATCCCACTCATCGCAAAGAGCGCGATGAGTGGGGCACCCGAGATTTGACCCGAGATTTAACTCGGGATTTGACTCGAGATTTAACCCATCTGCCTGCGGAAAAGATCGCTGGCGATCTCGACGCTATTTTTGCCGATGGCCCGAATAACTTTCAGCCTGTAACTCCAGCCGAGGACGATCTCGCGGCGCTGCTCTACACCTCGGGAACGACTGCCGATCCCAAGGGCGTCATGCTTACACACGCCAATCTGGTGGGCGAGGCGAATTCGGTGCTGGCGGTGATCAAGGTTGATTCCTCGGATGCGCTGCTCGGAATCCTGCCGATGTTTCACGTGCTGGCGCAGATGGCGAATCTATTTTTGCCGTTGTTCAATGGCGCGCGCGTCGTTTATCTGGAGACGCTGAACACAACCGAACTGCTCCGCGCATTACAGGAGCGCGACATCACCGTGTTTTGCGTGGTGCCGCAGTTTTTTTATTTGATTCACGAGCGCATTTTCAAAGAACTGAATAAACGAGGCGCGCTGACGTTGCGTCTGGTGCGCGCGCTGATCGCGTTGAACCGCACGCTGCGAAGAGTGGGAATCAATGCCGGCAAAGTCTTATTTGGCAAGATTCATGCCACTTTCGGCGCTCGAATGCGCTACCTGGTGACTGGGGGCTCGCGCTTTGATCCGGCGATCGCCCACGATTTTTACTCTTTTGGTATCGACGTTTTGAATGCCTATGGGCTGACGGAAACGACGGGCGGCGCATTTATAAATTCTCCGGGCGAAGTTGTATTTGGGTCTGTGGGGAAACCTTTTCCGGGTGTGGAAGCGAAGATCGTGGATTCGAAAGCAGTGGAGGAAGGTGGCGCGGCGGCGGGTGAGATCGCGATTCGCGGCGCGATTGTCATGAAAGGTTACTGGAATCGTCCAGGGCCAACTGCGGAAGTGCTTCGCGACGGGTGGTTCTACACCGGTGATCTTGGCTACTTCGATTCCCGCGGGAATCTTTTTATTACCGGACGGCGCAAGGAAGTGATCGTTCTGGCGAATGGCAAGAATGTTTATCCCGAGGAGATCGAGGCGCATTACCTGCAGGCGAAATATGTCAAAGAGTTTTGTGTGATGGCGCTGGAGGCGCGTCCGGGCGATCCGACGTCGGAGCGATTGCACGCTGTGGTTGTGCCTAATTTTGAATTGCTCCGCGAGCGCAAGATTGTTAATGCGAAAGAGGCGATCCGATTTGAGATCGAAGCGCTCTCGCACAAAATTGCTTCCACCAAGCGACTGGGCAGTTACGACATTTGGCAGGAGGATCTGCCGCGCACTACCACTCGGAAACTGAAGCGCTTTCAGATTGAGAAAAAAGTTCGCGAGCTGAAAAAACGCGGGAGCGGAGACGCGGAAGTCGGCACAGAAAAGCCGTTGAGTGATGACGAGAAGGCTTGGCTGGCGCGAGACGAGGTGAAGCTAGCGTTGGCCATCGTGCGCGAGTCTTCGCGTAATCCGCTCGATCAGGTTCGTCCCAGCCATAATCTCGAGCTTGATTTGGGACTCGACTCGATGCAGCGGATCGAGTTGCTGACCGGCCTGGAGCAGCAACTTGGCGGCGAAGTGCCGGAAGCGCAACTGGCGGAAATCTATTCGGTGCGCGACTTGGTCGATGCGGTGCTGGAGAGCGCTGGGCGCGGTGAAGGCCATGTTGGAGCTGTAGTTCCCGCATGGGAAACAATCCTGAGCGAACCGGTCGATGAACCTGATCCTGAGGTGCTGGCGCTGGCACGGCACAATATTTTTGCCGAGATATTCTTTTTTGTGCTGGGAAAGATTATTTATCTTTTTGCGCTGGACCGCTTCCACCTCAAATTGCGCGGGTTGGAAAATCTTCCTGAAAAAGGGCCGTACCTGCTCTGCTCCAATCACCAGAGTTACATCGACCCGCTGGTGCTGGCGGCGGCTTTGCCATGGCGACTGTTCCGCTTGGCCTTTGCGCTTGGCACCAGCGAGATTTTCGGCAAAGGATTTATGCGGCGGCTGGCGCGATGGCTTCGCGTAGTGGTCCTTGATCCTGACGCCAATCTGATTCCTGCTATGCGTGCCGGGCTTTACGGGCTGAATCAGGGACGCATTTTGATTTTGTATCCCGAAGGCGAGCGCAGCAACGATGGGAAGCCAACAGTATTTCGAAAGGGGGCGGCGATTCTCGCGATTCACGCGCAGGCTCCGATTGTGCCGGTAGCGATTGAGGGCTTCTATGAAGCTTGGCCGCGTCATAAAAAGCTGCCGAAGTTTTCGGATTTGCAACTTACATTGGGAAAGCCGATTCCGCCGCCGCCTCTGACTGAGGCGAGCGAGGCGGCGTATGAAGGGCTGACGGCAGAGGTAAAATCGAAAGTGGTGGCGATGTGGGAGGAATTGCGAAAAGAGAATTCGCGTACGAACGAATCCATCGAGAAGAGTTCGGCTTTAGTTGAGCCTTAGCTTAGAACCGAGTGCTATGCACCAGCGCCGGCAGCTTTGGCTCGAGTATCCAGTATTTTTGTCAAGGCATCGACTACGCCCGAGTGGAATTTCTGCCCAGAGCCGGCGACGATCTCCTGCTCCGCTTGTTGCGGCGAAAGTGCCTTGCCATTAGCGCCGCTAATTAATTTCTGGTAGGCATCCGCAACTGCCAGAATGTGAGCTTCAATCGGAACGTTGACGGAACGGGCTCCCTGGTCCTGCACGATCTGCTGCGCGACGATGATGGGGATCACCTTTCGCAGAGAATTTCCGACGGCCTGGGTGCGAGCATCGGCCTTGTGGCCCTTCCGGAAACTTGCGACGATTTCGTCGCGACTGATATCGGCAGCCTTGTAGAGAATGTCGTTGGTGATGCCGAGTTTGCTTAGATCTCGCAGCAATACGGCCGAACGCAGCAACTCGACGCGATCGGAACCGAGGCCCATCGCCTCCGCCATTCTGATCGAAGCTTCCACCACGCGCTGATTTTTNNCGGACCCATCACGTAGCCGACAATTGCCAGCATCCCTGCCCAGATACCGAAGTTGAAGAGGCGCTCTCCGGGCAAGGTCACGACGCGGTGGCCGGGCATCATGTTGTTCAGGAAGTCGAGCAGGACGACGAGAAAAATGCAGGCAAAAGCGGTAAGGGTGGAGTGGCGACGGCCAAAGAAGTAGGCAGAGTATAAGGTCGGCAAGAAGTAGAAGCATAGCGCCATGGGGAGGGATTGCGCGAAAAATTGCACCGTCGCCGCAATCACGAACAGCGAAAGAAGAAGGACGCTTTCTTTGGCAATCTTACTCATTTCATTATTTTCCTGAATTTGTGCGGCCATTTGCCGATCGTGCGGCTTGAGGACGCACAGATAGACCCTGTTCCATTGTTGAGGAATGGCGCTCGATCGCAAAGTTACCGGGGTAATGAGTTTTGTTGGAAGCGNNGAAGACAGGCGGAGGCGAAAAACTTGACGTCAAGATTGACGAAGGAAAAAGCGGATCAAGTAAAAAGTAGCGGCGGACATGAACGCTGCCGCTGGAATGGTGACGAGCCAAGCCCACACAATACGAGTGGCCACACCCCAGCGCACCGCGGATAGGCGGTTAACGGCGCCCACACCCACGATCGCGCCGGTAATGGTGTGCGTGGTGCTGACCGGGATTCCGGCCAGGGC
>PLBX01000523.1 GCA_003135495.1 Acidobacteriaceae bacterium
GTGTGGCTGCTGCTCGCGCCTCGGGGGGCTTTGAGCACGTTTGTGAAATTAGGCGCGATTTTGGCGCTTGCGGTCGGGATACTGGCGGTGCGGCCGGTGATGCTGATGCCGCCACTGACGAGGTTCATCGACGGGACGGGGCCAATTTTTGCCGGCAAGATTTTTCCGTTCTGTTTCATCACCATCGCCTGNNGTCGGGCTTCCACTCACTGATTTCTTCGGGAACAACACCCAAGATGCTGAGCAAGGAAACCCAGGCGCTGATGGTCGGCTATGGCAGCATGCTAATGGAGTCGTTTGTGGCGGTGATGGCCATGATCGCCGCGTGCGTCCTTAAGCCGGGAATTTATTTTGCGGTCAACAGCCCGGCGGGAGTGGTGGGCACACTCCCAGACAAGGCAGTGGCCACGATTTCGAGTTGGGGCTTCCCGGTAACCACGCAGGACATGTCCGACTTGGCCGCGAAGGTGGGCGAGGTGACGCTTTTCAATCGCACAGGCGGCGCGCCCTCTCTGGCAGTGGGCATGGCGCATATTTTTTCGGGCTCGCTTGGCGGTTCGGCGGTCATGGGGGTCTGGTATCACTTCGCAATCATGTTCGAAGCGCTATTTATCCTGACGATCATTGATGCTGGAACGCGGGTCGGGCGTTTTATGTTGCAAGATGCGCTTGGCCACATCTGGAAGCCGCTCGGACGCACCAGTTGGTATCCGTCGATTCTGTTTACGAGTGCGGTGATTGTAGCGGCGTGGGGAAATTTCCTGTGGCAAGGCATTAAGGATCCGCTGGGAGGAATTAATTCGCTGTGGCCGCTCTTCGGCATCTGCAATCAATTGCTGGCGACAGTAGCGCTGTGCGTTGCAACGACAATCATCGTCAAAATGGCGTGTGCGAAAACAGGTCGTTTGAGTGCAGGTGGACCGGCGATAGTTGCGCCGCAAACGGGGCGCGTACGCTATGTGCTCATCACCCTGATCCCGCTGTGCTGGCTGGTGGCGGTGACTTTCACGGCATCATGGCACAAGGTACTTGATTCAAATCCTCGAGTTGGTTTTCTCGCGCACGCCGATCAGCTCGCGAAAGCAGGAGCGAACCCGCGTTTGATTTTTAATGATCGACTCGACGCCGCGGTCACCGGACTGCTGGTTGTGATGGTAGCTATGATTCTGATCGAATCGGCGTTAGAGTGCGCGCGGATAGTTTCCGGGACAAAACTGGCACAGACGAAGGAGGCGCCATACGTGACGACAAGATTAGCGATTGAGGAGCACTCATGAGTGGGTCATGTGGCGCGGACACTCCTGTCCGCGAAAAGTGGAAAGCAAGACTGTCTGACAAGAAAGCAAGATCGATAGCAGCGGCGATCACTCACGTATTTCGTATTTTAAGTGCAACGCTGCAAGAAGTTTTCGACGAATCGGCCTACCGGCGGTTTTTAATTCGCGGCAAGTTGAACTCGTCCTGTCGCGCTTACGCGATGTTCTTGAAAGAACACGAACAGGAAAGATCGCGGCGGGCAAGATGCTGTTGATTGCGAGAAGGAGGTCCTTCGCTTCGCTCAGGATGACACTTTGGGTTTGGATGGCACGGCGCTTTGGTCGGGATGGGGAAGCAGTGGCTCACGATGGGAAGCCATGTGGCTCTTGATGGCACATCGCCGGTTCGGGCTGACAAATTTTGAAAGTTGATGCTAGTTGCTGAAAGCTGTCCTGCTACACTTCACCCATGCGCGTTCTGGGCATCGATTGCGGCACGGAATACACCGGTTACGGCGTTGTGGATTTGCTCGCTGACGGCCGGCTGGTGTCCATAATTTGCGGAGCGATAAAAGTGTCACCGCGCGATCCGATGCCAACTCGCCTCTCGCGCATCTCTGTTGGTCTACAGCAACTCATTTCCGAGCACCAGCCTGAGCGGGTCGCTATTGAAGATGTGTTCTACGCGACAAACGTAAAATCGGCGCTAAAGCTGGGCCAGGTGCGGGGAGTTGCGATGCTGGCGGCTGCATCTGCCGGGCTGGAGGTGGCCGAATATTCGCCGTTGTCGATCAAATCCGCAGTGGTGGGATATGGACGTGCCGAAAAACATCAGGTGCAGCAAATGGTAGCGCGACTGCTAAACCTGGCTGAAATTCCCGAACCCGCCGACGCTGCCGACGCCCTGGCAATTGCGATATGCCATCTCCACACGGCTGCGACGATGGAGCGTCAAAGCCGTCCGACTAGAGTTCCGACTAAAGTAAAGTGCCATCCTGCGCTGAGCAAATCCACTGGCTTGCCAGTCGAGTTGCGGAGCGGAAGAATCCCCAGTCCATAAAAAAGCTTCACCGGAGCTTTAGGGTGTTCTGCTATTGCTGTCCAGAACTGCACACCTCCAAGTTACCTTTGGCCAAGGCCGGAAACGATGCGCCTGCGGCCATTTATCAGGGCATCCTCGCACCTGATTCAGCCGATTCTCTAAGTAGTCATAATTGAAGCCGTCCCGAAATTACCGGCCCCTACTCG
Organism: Acidobacteriaceae bacterium; assembly: GCA_003135495.1. GTDB lineage: Bacteria > Acidobacteriota > Terriglobia > Terriglobales > Acidobacteriaceae > Acidiflorens. The sequence goes on from PLBX01000523.1 coordinate 2,505, forward strand.
CGTTGGCGCCGGAAAACGGGAACGCAGTGCAGAAACTCACCGAGGACCTATGAAAATTCAACGTTCGCTTCCGGCCGTCGTCGTGGCTCTTTCAATGTCTGCGTTGTTGCACGCAGCGACCCAAGCATCGTGCACATTTGAGACTTTTTCCGCGCCCGAGGGCTACACTTTGAGCCAGGTACAGGGAATAAGCGACGACGGTACGGTCGTCGGTCAGTTAGTAAATAAACAATCTCTTCGATTCATCGCGTTCAAACGATCGGCGAGCGGACCGATCACGCTTTACGCAGCTCCGCAATCGTCAAGCACGTGGCTCTACGGACGCAGCGGAATTGGAGTGGAGAGCGGGTTCTACCAGGACAGTGTTCATCCCGAGCAAGTTCATGGTTTTCTGCTGCAGGATGGCAAGTTTACTCCGGTTAATCACCCCAAAGTTACGAACACCTGGCTGTTCAACGTAAATCAGCTGGGAGCCGCGGTCGGCAGCTTCAGCGGGAGCGCATCACTGGTCAGAGGATTTCTGCTCCTTAACGGCAACTACACCGTAATCGCTTATCCTGAGGCACAAACGACGTACGCGTTATCGATCAATGATAACGGGGACGTGGTGGGAACCTATGCCAGCGGTCCTGTCAGCAACGGCTTTTTATGGAAAGATGGGACATTCACCACCATTAATTATCCCAACTCAAAGTATGGCACCGTTCTGACCGGGGTGAATAATGCAGGTGTTATCGTGGGCAATCATCTCTCGATTGACCGCGATCTGGGTTTCATGTTGAAGAATGGAGAGTACAAAGGCATTGTTTATCCGGGGGCAAATTACACCACCGCCGGTGGCATCAACAACAATGGTCTGATCTCAGGCCAGATTCACCTCGCGGATAAAAGTGCGCTTGGATATACGGCGGTTTGCGAGTAACTGTGCGGGCTAGAGTTCAGTGTTTGCGTTCGGTTCGAGGGCTGTAGCTCGGTGTGCCTCACGATGGGAATGCGTTATGGACTTGGCCTTCTAGATAACGAATCGTCGGTAGTGGTGCAGTTTGAATCTTAACGCTATTGGCTTTGGCAGTAAGATTGCCCTCAGAAACAACGTAATTGTTGGAATGAGTTTAGAATGGCCTTAAGGGCATGGCTGGTAACCAGCCATCAGTAATCTGGGGTATTTCGGCCTCTTGACCGATAGTCTAATATGAATGGGTTTATGCTTAGAGGTCGTCAACCTGCTCGAACTTGACGTGATATTCGTATCTCTTACGGCGGAGTTTAACTCTCATGGCCAAAGATTCATTAAAGAAATCTGAGAATACAGGCGGAAAAGCACCTAACACGGTTGTCCTAAGCCCTTGTGTCGGGAACTGTGGAGACAATTGGGGCGGTGCCGTTGCGGTCAGTGCAACCAATAATGACTTCTCGCTTGCGTCTGGAGCGTTCATCGCTGCTCGCGTCAGCGCAAAAGAGCGGTGATATCCAGCCTTCAGAATCGTTCTCCCGTTAATCTCACACACGCTGATGAATCCGCCTGTCTGTTGTATCCGGAACGCTCCGTCTGGGCGTAGCGCGAACGTGTGCTCTCCGTGAGGAACGGTGATTTTTATCGCGTTGTCCTCTACGCGAATCGGAAGCTGACTGACCGGGCGATCCAGTTGCAAGCATGTTCTCGCCCATGCGTTATTTCCTAGGCTTTGAGCATGGTGATCCGCTCGATCTACGGCAACATAAAACTGGTAGATGGCTAATGAGCGCGGGTCGATATTGATGACATCCAGCACTTCTGGGCCTCTGGTTCGTGCGCGGAAATCATTCACCAGGGTTTGAGCGTTGCGCGGAATTGGCAAGCGTTGCGGAGCTTGCAATTGACGTGCGGGAAGTTGCTCGACAGCAGTTCTATATGGTTGCCAGAGAGCTTCGCCTTGCTCGTTTGTCAGTTGCGGATCGAACCAACATTGTGTCTGTAAACAGGCTACAGCATCCGACTTTTCCATCCAACCCAACAGCACAACTCCATCAAGAGTATTAGGCATTTGCGCTCACCTCAGATAACTGCAAAACTTGCGAAATCAGTGCATTGAATGCGGCGCACCTTCAAATTACGAACGTGGGCATCGTGGTAGCTGGCGGCGGCGCAGCCAATGTCTTTCAGCAGTTTTAGGACGGTGTGCTTAGCAACTCCGGTCATGCGGCAGGTGGCGTTAACCGAAGTACCCTCCACGAGGGCTGCTAGAACTTGGGTGCGTTTCTCGATGTGCAGTTGGTTCATGGTTGACTACCCATCAATATACAGGCAATATATTAGCAAATAATTGCCGTAATGTAAAGCATATAACAAGCAAATTGTAATGAATTTAGTGCTTGACAATAGCTGTTTTACTGCTACTATCTTGATAGGTTCATTGCTGGCTGATGCCAGCAATGAAAGCAGTTAAACGGGAGGCCGTAAACTCCCCCTTTGCCCCTCACAGACACGTACCTCGCTACGAGGGTTCCGTTCACTGGAGTGGATGGGGTACTCCCCAAGGGAGAGAATCTCATGAGCACAACGAATATTCCGTACATTGATCCCAACGTACAACACGTTGGCATCAGCCGATTGAGGTCTTTGAATGCAACCCAGCTAAGGGAGATCGATAAGACGCTAGTCATTCAAGAGAATGACCAGCCGCTTGCCGTCTTGCTAAAGTACGAAGAGTTTCTAATTATGCAGCAGAAGCTAATATCAGTATTGGATACGATTTCAGTGATGGCTGATGATACCGAACTTGCGGGAATCATCTCGGGTTTGAAGGAGATGAACGGGGGGCAGACCAAGCCTATTGCTGAGATTCGTGCCGCACTGAAAACGAAAAAGGAGAGGGTGTGATTTTACACTTCCACTTCCCCCAATGCAGACTTTCACAGTTGAATTGACGCCTACAGCGGAAACAACGTACCAAAAGATATACGCGGACGCTCAAGCGTGTATTCATGCGGGGGAAACGTCGAATGCCAAACTCACTCTACTTCGCATGGTAGACGAGGCAATCGACAAGATCATTCCCCATGATCCATTCAGCGTAGGCAACGCTCTCTCTGGCCCTTTGTCTAATGTCTTTCGCGTTTCCAAGGGGAGGCTGCGTATCTATTATGCAGCCTCGTCCAAGGAGAGAAAAATTGTCATCCTCTACATCTCCGAGACCCTACGCAAGAACGGGGATGTGCGCGACCCGTATTCGATATTTACTCGGTTGGTTTTGTCAGGTCGCTTTGATGAGGTTTTCACCAAACTAGGGGTTAGAGTCCCACCACGCGGAGCCAATCTCCATCCGCCGATGTTTCAGTGATTCTCTGTTGCTTCTCTTACGATCCGGGCAGCGGCTTGGCTGGCATCCTCTTTGAAAAGCCGCAGAGCGCGGCGGGGAACACTGATTACGTTTCCAAATCGCAATTGCTTACTAACGCTGAAGGGCTGGACTTTGGTCGATCCAACCGAATCGGGCGCTTCTACGACTTGGAATATCGTCTTCATCCCGTCTGCTTGAACCACATCACCAATCTCGGGATTGTAATCTGGAAGCTTTGCCATGCGGACAGTTTCCCACAGGTCAGACTTGGGCGCTAGCCCTGTGGATTTCAAACTGCACCACTACCGAAAATCCACCCCTCTAGCTTTCTGACATTATCTTCATCCGGTTCCCCCAATCCCCGCCCGTTCATCAGAACTTCCAGCATCCCAAATCCCTACGGTGGCGTCGAGCGCATTGGGAATCCGCGCCAGATGCAAACGCTTGTTCAGGCTATGGGAACAGTTGTCGAAGTGTCGTTGATTCCGATTAAATGGGGTCACTATGCCGAAACTCCAGAAGCGCGGCGAGAAGTCGAAGGGTCAGCAGGAACCCGAATCTCTGAAGGGGAGCAGAGGCTATGGGGTCGCGTG
>PLBX01000343.1 GCA_003135495.1 Acidobacteriaceae bacterium
GTCTCCTCGAGCGGCGTGTTGCTGTCCCATCCATGCACCTGGTATAGATCGATGTAATCGGTCTGCAGCCGCCGGAGACTACCCTCCACTTCGCGCATGATGTTCACGCGGGTCGCGCCGCTCCGGTTGAAATTATCGCTCATCGGGAGCCGGACTTTCACAAGCGGATCAGCACGTTCCGTGGCTATCGGAACATGTGGACGCGGTACTTAAAGTCGCGCAGCAACATCATGCTGCGTGAATTCAGGACGGTTGACGGAGAACGTCTCTTTCAATCAATAGCCAAAGAGCACAAGCTAACGTGCACAACGTTGGCCCACATCAAAGCGTTTCTTTCGGGAGTCTTTCGATTCGCCAGACGCCAAGGTGTGATCAATTCGGAAAACCTGATGCGGGATGTTGTTTTGCCCAAGGGTAAACCTCCCGGCGAGACGCACGCCTACTCTCTCGAAGACATCGTGCAGATGCTAGACGTGTTGCCAGAGCCGGCCGCCACGATTGTGGCAGCTGCCGCATTCACGGGTGCACGAAAGGGCGAAGTGCGAGGGTTCCTCTGGGAGAATTACGATGGGGTGCAGATCCGCATCTCCCAGTCCTTTTGGAGGGGCCACGCGCTGGAGCCAAAGACTCGAAAGAGTAAAGCCCCGGTTCCGGTGATCGCGCAACTCGCGCAGCGACTGGAATTACACCGATCCCTGTCCGGCAATCCCGATAATGGATTCATGTTCCCGAGTTCAACGGGAAAGCCGTTCAATATGGACGCTCTATCGAGAGATGTCATCGTACCGCTTGCAACAAAAGCCGGAGTTCAGTGGCATGGCTGGCATCCCTTTCGTCGCGGGCTTGCGACGAATCTTTACCGGCTTGGCATATCCGACAAGATAATTCAAAGGATCTTACGGCAGGCCAATGTCGCGGTGACGCAGAACTGCTACATCAAAACCGTGGACTCGGACGCCGCGGCGGCGATGCAGCAATTTGAGCGATCTCTCGAATATGCACCTAGTATGCACCTCTTGGGCGCCGAGACACCACGGGTTATGTAATCGAGCAGGAAGATTGCACGAGGTAAACGCTTATGTCTACGGGAGATAAAACAACTGGCGGAGGAGGCAGTCTGGCGAAACTATTCTCCGCTGAATTCCCTGCTAACAGGGAAAAATACAGGGAATTTCGTGAATTCTCGATCGAAATTGCGACCAGAGATCGGGTACCGGCCTGATTCAACGGGGCTTGTTCGGAAAGAGCGCGGAAATATAACAGGGAATTTTTCCACGGTATCAGCGAATTAATTCGCTTTTTATCGATGGAACAGGGAACTTAATTTCCTTCTGATTGTCGTCTCTGAAGCAGTACCGAAAAGCCGAGCCGCTGGCGCTGCTCGACCCAGCTAAGGGGAAGCTTGCACGTGAGCTTTTGAAAGGTCAGATCCGACGGCTGGCGTCCATCGAGGATCGCTTTGACAATATCTGGAGCCAGGAAGGCACACTGCAGGACTCGGCCAACATACCTCTCGTTGAGGCCAAGCCGCGTCGCGATCGATCTCTGACTCGAAACTTCTCCGTTCACGATCCATTCGTGCCATTGACGTCCACGGGCGACAGCCTTCAACAGCGATGAAACCGGAGGCGGTGTTACATGACCGGGCATATCGGGAGAGACCACCAAACGCATTTCCCCACCATGACGTCGTAATTGTGCCCTCACCTCCAGGCGAATCAACTCAACAGAAGCCTGCTCCTGCTCATCGGCGAGGTTTCTCGGGTCGGGTCGGCTCCCCATCAGCACCGAGCGGAGTGTGTTTTTGCCTATTTCCAGCTCCAGCCGATCGGGATGAACGATTACCCGCCGCACAACTTTCGTCAGAAAATCTTTGTCAGTTGCCTCAGAATGCTTCGTGGCTGCTGCAATTAACTCCTTTGTTCGAGCGGGGGAGTCGCTCGGAAATCCGAGCTCGCTCATAACCGTCGGATTCGATTGCAAGAACGATTGCAATCTGAGGGTGACCTGTCGTTCGACGTCATGCGCTGGCAGTCGAATCGCTTTAGCCTCAGCTTCGGAGTTTTCAATCTTCGGCTGGCAGACATAGTACCGATACCGTCTGCCAGCTTTCAGCGTATGCGATGGAGTGAACCGATTGCCCTCGGCGTCCTGCAGTAGACCGGCGAGCAGACCGGGCGACTTCGACCGGACTGCATCTTTTCGTCCCTGGTTATTCTTAGCGAGCATCGTCTGCACTTGATCCCACAGCTCGCGCGCAACAATGGCCTCGTGCTCACCTTGGTAGTGCTGCTTCCGGTGGTGAATCTCTCCTAGATAGAGTCTGTTCTGAAGGATTTTGTATAGCGCTCCCCGCGCATAGGCCGCCCCACCCGACTGATTGCCGACTCCACTCGTCCTCAGTTTGGTAGTAATTCCTTCTCGATCGAGGCGCGCCTTTAGCTTCCGGACGCATCCAAGTTCCAGGTAGAGACCGAACAGGCGATTGACCAGCCTCGCTTCGTCTGGATTAACGATGAGTTTTCGGTCCTTCACCTCATATCCTAGGGAGACCGTGCCTCCCATCCACATTCCTTTCCGCTTCGACGCCGCAATTTTGTCCCGGATCCGCTCTCCGGTTACTTCACGTTCGAACTGCGCAAACGAGAGGAGCACGTTCAGAGTGAGCCTTCCCATCGAACTCGTCGTATTGAACTGCTGGGTCACCGATACGAAGGACACTCCTCTCGCATCGAGTGCTTCGACGATCTTGGCAAAGTCAGCAAGGCTCCTCGTCAGGCGATCAACTTTGTACACAACAATGGTGTCGACCTTGTCGGCCTCTACGTCTGCTAACAGACGTTTCAATGCCGGACGACTTAGATTCCCTCCTGAAAACCCGCCGTCGTCATACCGAGCCGGAAGCGCGCGCCAGCCTTCTTGCCGTTGGCTGGCTACGAATGCCTGGCAGGCTTCTCGTTGAGCGTCCAAAGAATTGAAAGATTGTTCCAAACCTTCTTCGGAAGACTTTCGCGTGTAGATCGCGCACCGGATGATAGCTCTTCGCTCGGCGCTCATTGGGCCTCCGTGGAACCAAGTTGTTTGGTCTTCACACCAAAGAAAAGTGGGCCGGACCATCGAGTACCCGTGATCAGTCTGGCAATCTCGGAGAGACTTTCATAATGATCCCCTCGATATTCAAACTGCTTTCCTTCAACATTCACCACGTGGACCTGATCCTTCCATTGGCGAACCATTCGAGTACCCGATTTGATTGGTGCTTTAAACGAAACCAGTGCTTTGGGATCGGCCGCTACGACCGTCGCTAGCTGGCGCAAGCGGCGAGAGGTAGCCTCACGCACCCCACCAAACTCCTGCTCTTGCATTCGCTGTGCGACGATTCGAAGCATGAGATCTTTACGCATTTCAATTGGTGGGTCATTCTTAAAGAACTCTCGCCAGAGACCTGATATCTCGGATCTATTTAAGCGGTCTAGTTCTTGCAAGCGGTTTGTGTTCCGTGACTTTGACATGAAGACCCCTCCCTCATCGGGTCAACACCATTTCCGCTCTATTCGCGAGGAAGTTCAAGTCGAAACAATCACGAAGCAAGGTCTATTTGCTTGACTTAATCCTTCACAATGATTTGGTAACCAAGGCCGGCACAGGTGGACCGAAGGAATGACTGGGGACGTCGGAACGGAATGGAAGAACTTTTTCCGAGATCGTACAGCGCTGCCTCGGTCAGTATGGGTAAGGCAAGACGCTTTTCAACCAGATCCGGCATAGAAAAAACCTCCCAGCCGGACATTGACGCTTCCTTCGCGCGAACAGTCAAGTGAGATATCAGGCGAGAACTCAGCCCTGTAAGGCATGGATTTATATCTGCGATGTTACTAAGGGAACTACCCGCCAATCGACAAGTGCTTCCATAATAAAGGGGGCATCCTCGGGCCGGTGCCGTTCCTAAAGGAGAGTTGTTCTGATGCGACGTATCACAAAAGACGAACGGGTACATTGCGTCAAATTCAACGAGTGCTTGGATTGCCATGCAAAAGGTGAGGATACAAAAGCTATCGGGCCACCCCAGCAGCGTAGAAAACTGAAAGTGCCATGTTGCCGTAAGCACTTTAACGAATACAGAAGCAAAATGAGCCAGCTGAATCAGCGCAAATATCAGCGCCGTTCCCAAACCAAGCAGAAACTGGGGCGATGCGTCCATTCCGGGTGCCGCAATAAATTGATCCCTAGAGAACTGCTACCCCGCCGGATGCGTGAGCGCTGCTGTGGCCTGCACGGCACATTCAAAGCGTTTCGGGTGAACCGCATCGCGATGAGTAAATTCATTACAGATCACTGCCTTACCGCGGAAGAGCGCAAGGACATGAGGCTGCGGAATGTTATCTACAAACGTCCTGAGGGGTTAGTTTTCATAGGAATGCAGTATCCTGGCTATTACCAAACACAAATATGGTCGGCGAGTGACCTGCGGCGCCGATACGACGAAATCCACCCCAAGTAAAGTCCTCGAGTCGGTGCGGTCAAGATTCCACTCCTTGAATAGAAAGGAGTTGGCCGTTTCACCCCCATAAGCCCTTCCCAGCTTCTCCCCGTTCCCGCAAAATCGTCATGGATCAAAGCACGTCTGAAGGCGACCAATCTTTTTTTCACGGGAAGGAGTTTTGAGAGATGTCGCTAAGTCAGTTGACGGTTATCTACGAGGAAATTCAGAATCTTGTCCCCTACGCGAGGAACGCGCGGACCCATTCCAAACACCAGATTCGTCAGATCGCGGAGAGCATCCGCACTTTCGGCTTCACCAATCCTGTTCTTGTAAATCGTTCGAGAATGATTATCGCCGGCCACGGTCGGGTCGAAGCTGCAAAACTGCTGGGGATGGGCAAAGTGCCGACGATATGCTTGCAAAACCTGACTGAGGATCAGATCAGGACCTACATTCTGGCGGATAACAGGCTGGCCGAGAAAGCAGGTTGGGACAATTCGATTCTTGCGATTGAACTGCAGCATTTGACCTCAGTCGACCTCGGGTTTGATGTTTCAATCACTGGCTTTGAGGTAGCGGAAATTGATCTGATTCTGCGGGAAGCTGCGGTGGAAGAAAAGGAGGAAGAGTCGGTAGAGATCAGCTCTGGTCCAGCGGTTAC
>PLBX01000393.1:0-2420 GCA_003135495.1 Acidobacteriaceae bacterium
AACTCGCAGCCGTAAGGGCATCCTCGTCCCGATTCCACGGGAACGATGCGGAATGATCCCCACCCTTCGCCGATTTTCTGGAGCAGCCCAGTCACGGCCTTGGGCACCAGGTTGAACTGTTTGAGATCAATCGAGTCCCAAGGAATCACGGGATATTCCTTGAGCGATGGCTTGCTCTCTTGACCGAAGGCATCGACCGGCGCATACACATCTTTGAGCGCGCCACGGGCCGCGTCATTAACGATGACGGGCCACGTCGCATCGGCTTCGCCCAAGGCGACGGCGTCAGCATGCCTCGAGCCACCGTCGCGGCCGAGCGCCTCGTCAGCCATCTCTGTCACATGCGGGCCGCCCATCACAACCGGAACTCCCACCGCGCGGACGGCATCAGCCATGCGGTAGGCCTTTGCCACCATTCGAGTCATGGCGCCGATGCCAACCAGTCCAATACCGTTGTCGCGGACGTATTGCGCAATCCCCGCTTCGTCCATGGGAGAGGCATTGCCATCCACCAGAAGAACCTCATGTCCAGGCGGAGTGAGCGCCTGGAGCAGGAACATCCAAAGATGCGGCATGAAATTGCGCGTGACACCGTTGTCGGGGTTGTAGAGAAGGATTTTCATAGGGTTTAACGATTTGTGAGAACGCGTCTTTGCCACTGTGGTGGCGGGGGGAATCGTCGAAGACGCTCAGGAAAAAGATTTCCCTCGCGCCCTATCGGTAAGAGAGATGTCGTTTGGATGTACCCTACTGTACACTATATTACCATATATACCATGCGCCTAACCTGAACCGACTACTCTCCTAATTCTGTAGTTTCCAGTGGAACTATGACTTCGCCCTCGAATTAGAGGGATCGTACTCGACAATATAGCCAGCCACGGCGCTGGCAGCGACGGTTAAAGGCGAGGCCAAGTACATTTGTCCGGGTCCGCTGCGTCCCGGAAAATTGCGGTTCTGGGCGCTGATCACAACTTGATCGGGACGCGTGGATACGCCCGGCCCCGCATTGATGCAAGCCCCGCAACTCGGCTCGATCATGTGCGCGCCGGCTTTCTCAAAAATCTCCATGTAACCCCGTCGCTTCGAATACTCCCGCGTTTCCTGCGAGCCGAATTGAATCCAGAAATTAACCTTCACCGAAACTCGCCGGCCGTGCTTCAGTGCATCCGCCAGGACGGAAGCGTACATATCCATGTCTTCGTTCTTTCCCGCAGTGCAGGTCCCGCCATACGCGATTTCAATTGGCACACGAGCGCCAAGGTCGCGGACGTATTTGCCATTTCCCGGATCTCCGGGAGTCGCGACCATCGGCGTGATCTCCGCCGCATCCAGTTCGATCACTTCGGCATATTCCGCGTTCCGATCACTATACAGGCCTTTGATCATTTCCTGGATTTCGGCGCGCTTCATGCCGCGACGCTCGATCAAGAATTGCACGACCTTTTCGTCCGGAGCCACGATACCGGTAAACCCTCCAATTTCGGCGGCCATATTCGTCATGGTGGCGCGCTCGTCGACCGAAAGTTCCTCAACTGCTTCGCCCGCATACTCCATGACTTTAGCCAGCGCCTTGCCGCTGCGCACGTAATCGAGTGAAAGAATCTTCAAAATAAAATCTTTCGCAGTCACATTCGGATGCCGCTTGCCGCGAATAACGATCTTCACCGACTCGGGCACTTTGACACGAACATCTTTCGTGATCCAGGAGTTAAACAAATCGGTCGTGCCAATGCCGAAGGCAATGCAGCCAATTGCGCCGACGTGCGGCGTATGCGAGTCCGAACCAACATTCACCTGCCCCGGCAGTGCATAGGTCTCTAACATCACGGAGTGGCAAATGCCTTCCGAGCCTTTGCGGTCGCGCAACTCGCCGTGCAACTTGATGCCGCGCGATTTGGCGAAGTCTTCCTGCTTCAGCTTCAACTGGGTCGCCAGGTCCAGCAGTCCCATCTTGCGCTTTTCTTCCGACAGCACTTCATCGAGGAAGGTGAGGTGATCGCGGAAGAACAGGATGGTGCCGGCGTCGGTGACCGGCGCNNGCAAAATCCTGCTGCTTCAATTTGAGTTGCGTCGCCAAATCGAGCAGTCCCATCTTTTTCTTTTCCTCGGAGATCACCTCGTCAAGGAAAGTAAGGTGGTCGCGAAAAAAGCGGATGCTCGAGGCATCGTTTACCGGAACATCTTTGCCGACATTTTGTTCATAAAATATCGACGCCATCGGAGTGACATATTCGTGGCTAAAGCGCAGGTCGACGCGAGTGAAACCACTGTCGCCCGGTTTAACAGCTTCGATGCCAACCTTACCCTCGGGGCTGATCATGTGCCGCGCGAAGATTTTCTCGGCAACGGTCATTGCCCGCCTCTCGTTTTGTATCGGCGGCAGAAAGACCTTGCCCTGCAAACGCGCAACATTAAAT
>PLBX01000393.1:2475-4803 GCA_003135495.1 Acidobacteriaceae bacterium
TTGTAGATGCGCTCAATATTTTCCGCAATCGCCAGTTGAATACCGGCTGACATTTCGGCATACGGAGACTGCTCCCGGCTCGAGCCCTTCCCTCTGCGCTTGCCCGCGACCGAGCAGACAAAGCCGCCTTTCTTTACATCGTTGCGGCCAATCGGCAGCGTGTCGCCGCAACGCAGGCCAGCATACGGAATCTCACCCAGCGTGCGATCAAAGTAAAAACAAAAGTGCGCTGGAGTAATTTCGTCGGTGGATATGTCGTCGCGAAGTTTGGGATTCTTCGCCGGATTCTTGGTGTCCCACGGTAAATCCCAACCCGATAATTGTTTCTTAATCAGCTCCGGATCTTCGGTGAGGAAAAGAATGCGCCCCTGCAGGCGCACCCTGTCGGGGCGTTTAGCGATCTTGCGATCCAGACGAGACGAACCCACGTGATCCATTCTAACGCTTGCAGCCTACTAGTGGAGCGACGGGCGTCCCTTCGACACGCTCAGGGCGGGCTCTCGCCCCGTCCACAGCGAGTCAAGAGGAGAGTAGATAAGAGCCGTTGCCCGAGACAAGAAACGTTGCTCCGTTAGAAGCTTCGATTTTTCGCGTAGGCAACCGGGCTAGGCAACTCTTCCAATCCACGCCCGGCAAGAATTTCCTGGAACTCATGCAGCAGCGCGTCGTGCACCAATCCGTTCGAGGCGAGCGTCTCGCGGCTGGCGATTTCGAATTCGCCTCCCGAAAAGCCCGTCACTTTTCCGCCAGCCTCTTCCACAATCAGCACACCCGCCGCTGTGTCCCACGGGTTGAGATTGAATTCCCAAAAACCATCGAAGCGTCCCGACGCGACATTGCACAGATCGAGCGCAGCCGATCCCGCTCGCCTGACCCCGTGAGTCTTCAAAGTAAGCTGGTGATAAAAATAAATATTGGGATTCTTATGCCGCTTCTGGCTCGGGAAGCCGGTGGCGATCAAACACTCGCCAAGATTCGAAATTGAAGACACGTTGATCGCTTTGTCGTTTAAGCGGGCGCCACCGTCCAGCTCAGCCGTGAACNNATCTCGTCGCGCGTCGGGTCGTAGACTACGCCAGCAACACGCTTTCCCCGCTGCTCAACCGCCAGCGATACGCAAAATACGGGATAGCCATGGGCGAAATTCGTGGTGCCATCCAGCGGGTCAACATACCACTTGTAGTCGCTACCAGTTTCAATGCGCGTTCCCTCTTCGCCCATCACATCGTGAGTCGGAAACTGCTTCCTGATGCGCTCCAGAATCAGCGCCTCCGATTTGCGGTCAGCTACCGTCACCAAATCTACGTCGCCCTTATATTCAACCTTCACGTGCTCGTGAAAGTACTTCACCAGCAGGGCGCCAGCTTCACGCGCCATCGCCTGCATTGGAGAGATCAGATCGAGAGATTGAGGAGATGTCATTCGCCTTAAAGACTTTCTAGATTGGGAAAAGGGCTTATCTTCACTGTCAGTCTGTCTTGGTGCTATTTTTTCTTGCCGTCCTCCGCGATGTAGACAATCTCATGCTTGAAGATGAAAAGATTTGGACCGTCTTCACGGGTTACGCGCACCATATTCTTGTCGTAATACTCAATCCAGCCGCGCACCACTTCGCCGTCGGCCAGCTTCAGGCTTACGACTTTCTGCTTCTCTCCCAGCGCTTTCAGATAAGCCGCTTCTTCAAAGGTCTCGTCCGGAGGCGGAGTGCGTTTCTTATTGAAGCTGGGATTTCCCGGCTGTGAAGGCATGTCGCCATTTTACAACCGTTATGCTTCGGATTCAGGCTTTCTTCTCAGGAATATAGAACGCCGCTTCCTCGGGCCGAACGACTCTTGGGATCCACAACGACCGCCGCAACCCTCCGGGCCCAGGCGCGGGACGCGTGAGCGCCTTCCAGCGCTGATATACGGCGAACGATAAATTGGTGTCGACGAAAATATCGCCATAGCGGTCGTCGGCGCCCGCGCGCTCTACGCGCACCATCTGGTGCCAGCAATGCATTCCAGTGATGGGATCGGGATGCACGGGAAAGGTGAGATTTTGGTGCACTCCGGCATCGCTCCACCACACACGTTTGGTATCGGGGTCGGTGGTTTCGTAGGGCTCGACGCCCGTGGTCTGGCGCATCTTCCATTGCCCTTTGCCGACTTCCTTCAGATCGACCCATGCGCTCGACATGCGTTCCAACTTATCTTCCTTATTAGTGCGCCAGCGTCCCATGTGGTGAGAACAGGCGACCACGCCCGGCGCAAGCCCCTCGGTGACCCACGCATGCAACACGAAGAAACCAATTTCAGTGTGGACTTTAAGCAAGTCTCCGGTGCGAAT
>PLBX01000486.1:0-10645 GCA_003135495.1 Acidobacteriaceae bacterium
CGAGGGCGCCCGTCCCCACACGACCGCCCCACACTAACAGATTATTTTTGCAGGCATTTTTGCATGAAGTCGACTAGATCTTTTTTCATCTTGTCGTGTTCGGCGCGATCGATGTAGACCATGTGTCCGGAATTGTAAGTGGCGTAGGAAATGTTCTGGCGGAATTGCGGACCNNTTGGCGGCGGCGAAGGGCGTGGCTAAATCGTAATAGCCTTCCATGACCAAGACCTTCATATAGGGATTTTTGATCATGGCTGAGCGCAATCCGCCGGCGGTGCTGGGAAAGCCTTGCTCGGCGTCGCCCCACTCCCAATGCTGGAAGCCGGGTTCATCGTAGGCGAAGACGCGATAGGGCATGTCGAACTTGTAATTCAATTCTGTTCGCAGATAGTTGTAGAAGGTTGATGTGTAGGGCGGAAGAATAGCGGCGCTGGTGGGATCGTAGAAATGCTCTTCGCCGGGATTGGGGCTGCTGAAGCGGCCATCGAGGCGGCCGNNATCCAAGATAGCGGGACAGTTGCTCGACAATTTTGCGGTGCTCTTCGGGTGAGAGGGCGTCGCCTTTTCCGAGCGCTGAGGCGTAATCGTTCAACGACCAGCGGATTACTTCGTCTCTCGTTTTCGCCATATCCTGCGTGAGGTCGGCAGGCAGTTTGTGGTGATAGGCGGCGATCATGTTGAAGGTGGGCACGAGCAGAAAATATGGGAGGTCGTTGGACTTATTCCATTCCAAGGTCTGGAAATCCACAGCCATGGAGAGCAGGGTCACGCCGTTGAAGGCGATGCCATGATCGGCCAGGTATCCGGCGATTCCGGCGGCGCGGGTGGTGCCGTAACTTTCGCCGAGCAGGAAGAGTGGAGAGTTCCAGCGCTCATAACGAGAGAGGTAGAGGCGGATGAATTCTCCGAAGGCTTGAACGTCGCCTTTCAGTCCCAGGAATTTTTTTGTGAGTTCGGCGGTGGCGGCGCGCGAATAGCCAGTGGCCATGGCGTCGACCATGACGATGTCGCTGCGATCAAGAAGCGTGTCGGGATTATCTTCGACGCGATAGGGAGCGGCGGGCATGAAACCGTTGGGCTGGAGCACGACGCGTTTTGGTCCGAGTGCGCCCATGTGGAGCCAAACCGAGGCGGAGCCGGGGCCGCCGTTGAAAGCGAAGGTGAGGGGGCGTCGGGAGGAATCCTGGCCATCAAGGGTGGAGGNNGGCCATCAAGGGTGTAGGCGACGAAAAACATTTCGGCCTCTATTTTGCCGTCGCCACGCTTGATGGGCAGTCGTCCGGCGGTCGCGGTGTAGCTTAGAGTTTTTCCATTCGACGCGAACTGGTGGTGAGTGACTATCGGCGTGACTTCGGCGACGTCGAAATGCTCGTCTTTGTCTTTGTCCTTATTATCTTTGTCCCTGTCGGGGGATTCGATGNNCCTCGGGTTTGGGAGGCTCGGTGGGCTTATTGGTTTCGATGACGGGTTTGTCTTGCGTGGTCGAAGAACTGGAAGATTGCTTTTGTTTTTTCGCGGCAGCGGGCTTCGCGCTAGCGGGCGGAGTGTCTTGCGGTTGATCTTGTTGAGCCGCGGCGAATGGAAGAGTCAACGCGGCGAAAAGTAGGGCTGCCAGAAATTTCATGCTTGTCTCCGGGCGAAAAGAGTNNGAAGAGCATTATAGCGTCAGCGTCTCGACTGAGAGCGGGGCGGAGCAGGCGTCACGTCGAAAGGCGAGTGCAGTCGTGCTAGAATTTGTTGCGCCTTAAGAGGCCTCAGGCAGCGATAGTGCAGCGAGTGGCGCAAAGAGGCGTTACTCTCCATCCAGATAAAGACGGACTAAAAAAGTGGCCGAAAACCCAAAGTCCCAGACCGGCTCCATCACCTACGCCGACGCCGGCGTGAATATTGATCGCGGCAATCGCACCAAGCAGCGCATCAAGTACCTGGCGCATAAAACTTTTACCAAGGGCGTGCTGAGTGAGATTGGCGGATTCGGGGGATTATTTTCAGTCGATAAGAAATATGTAGATCCGGTCCTGGTATCGAGCGTAGACGGAGTGGGCACGAAGTTGAAGGTGGCTTTCGAAATGAAAGTGCACCATACGATTGGCGCCGACCTGGTGAATCATTGTGTGAACGATATTGCGGTGCAGGGCGCGGCTCCATTGTTTTTCATGGACTATCTGGCTACGGGCAAGCTGGATCCTGAAGTGGTGGAAAAGATTGTTGGCGGCCTTGCCGAAGCCTGCAAGCAGAACGGCTGCGCTCTGATTGGCGGCGAAACTGCGGAGATGCCGGGATTTTATCCTGACGGCGAGTATGATCTTGCCGGATTTATTGTGGGAGTGGTGGAGCGCGAGCGCATTATCAGCGGCAAGGATGTACAGATTGGTGATTGCGTTCTGGGCCTGCCATCGAACGGCCTGCATACGAATGGGTATTCGCTGGCTCGCAAGCTGCTGTTTGAGGTGGCCGGATATTCGCCGGAAACGTTTGTCAGCGAGATGAAGAATAAAGTTGGCAATGAACTGATGCGCGGGCATCGCAGCTACTGGTCGATTATCCGGAAGATGATCGCGGGCGAATGCGTTGGGGCGCTCGCGCATATTACGGGGGGCGGCATTACGGAAAATCTTCCGCGAGTTCTGCCTAAGGGCACGTCGGCCGTGATCGAACTTGGGACCTGGCCGGTGCTTCCGATCTTTGAACATTTGCAAAAACTCGGCAACGTGACCGAGGAAGAGATGCTGCGGACGTTTAATATGGGTCTCGGAATGCTGATTGTGGTTCCCGCCAAAAAATTCAAGAAAGCGCAGACGCTGCTGGAACGCGCGGGCGAGAAATTTTATAGCGTTGGGCGCATCGTCAAGGGTGACCGCAAAGTGGTGTTTAGCTAATGCTGCCCATCACATCCTGGTTTTCATTGAAGAACAAGTTGGTTACCCATCATTAAACGTTCGGTTATCCTAAGCGCAGCCAAGGACCTCCGAATTTCCGTGCAAGAGCCAAAATGCATAGGTCCTTCGCTCCGCTCAGGATGACAACGAACGGGTTGCGCTAGCGTACTGACAGGATGACAACGAGCGAAGTTGGGCTAGGCCTACGACGGATTGACAACGGGACTGAGAGTATTGCGTCCATGAAGAATCTTGGCATTCTGCTCTCCGGCCGCGGGTCGAATTTTGTGGCCATCGCGGACAGCATCGTGGCCAACAAAATATCCGATGCGCGCATTGCGGTTGTGATTTCGAATCGGGCTGATGCTCCTGGCTTAGAAATCGCGCGCCAGCGGGGGCTTTCCGCATTATGTATTCCTTCCAAAGGTAAAGCGCGCGAGGAGCATGATCGCGCGGTGGTGAGCGCTCTGTTTGAAAATAAAGTCGATCTTATTTGTCTGGCTGGATACATGCGGCTGCTTTCGCCGTGGTTTGTGCAGCAATTTCCGCAGAAGATTCTGAACATTCATCCTTCGCTATTGCCGGCATTTCCGGGACTTGAGGCACAGCAGCAGGCTTTTGCGTTTGGAGTAAAGGTTACGGGATGCACAGTTCATTTTGTCGATGAAGAACTCGATCACGGGGCGATCATTGTGCAGAACACCGTTCCTGTGCTCGATTCGGATGATGAGAGGGCGCTGGCGGCGCGCATTCTGGAGCAGGAGCACGTTGCTTATACAGAAGCGATCAAAATTGTGCTGAAAGGCAATTTTGAAATTGTTGGGCGGCGGATGGTGGAGTTATGAGTTGCTGTGGCGGAATAGGGGTCCTTCGACTTCGCAGCCCGTTCGCTTGGCGGACGGGCTGCTGCGCTCAGGATGACATTTAATTGTGGAGCACGAACTTAGAGCACGAGATAAGTATGCGGAGAGAGACGCGGTTAACCGCGTCTCTACAGCAACATTTTTACATTAGGATTTCTTTTTGGTTTCTGACTATCGGGTGCTGCATTACTTCCAGTTCGTTTTTTACCAGATTTAAGCCGTAGACGCATTGTTCGAAGGTCGCGGAGAGTTGGGCGAATAGGGGCGCGACTTTGGCGTATTCGAAATCTTCGAACTTGGAGACGATGTAGTAGCTTTCTTTTCCTGCTTTGACCCACTCCACGAAACTCTCCACCCGTTGACGGCGGAGGCGGTAGTGATTGATGCTCTCCGGGAACATTCCGGCATAAAACAGAGTGTAATCTCCGATATGTTTACGCACCTGCCGTTCGCGGTCGAATGACGGGGCGGGGCCGTAGACAGGATCAGATTCGATCAGCATTTCTCCCACATCGTTCAACGGTTTTCCGGCCGCATTGCGGATTTTCATCAACTGGTCAACATCGCAGAACTCCGCGAGAAGTTGAGCGACGTAGTTGACGACTTGCGGATCCCGAATTCCAATCTCCTCTGCGTAGTGGCGCCCGACCAGTTCAAGAAACAGTTGCTGCAGCGGATGCGATTCCGGGATCATTGTGGGCCTCTTCCTCAAATCATGCTCAAGAGCGTAATCCTAAGTAGTAATCGGCACAAAATGCCATGCGGATTAGATACCGTGAATCCTGCTCTAAAGCAAGTAACCATCGAGCAACTACTAACTTAGACGTTCGGTTGGTGGGCTGCGGTTGTAGTGGTGTTTTGGCAGCCTTGGAAGTTGATTGCTGATTAGGTTCGTTTCGGGAGTTACGTTCGCGGTTACTATTAGTGCAATTTCCCGTATTCAGCTTTCGCTTGCTTTAGGAGCGGCACATCCGGGTCGGCATCTTTCCAGAAGGCAAAGAAATCCTGATAGGCGGCTCGGGCTTTGGCAGAGTCACCCTGGAGAGCATAAGTCCGTGCCGCTCCGAGGCGAGCCAGAACATATAACGGGCTTGTAGGAGTGAGCCCGCGATGATCGGCAATCTTCTGATACTCGGTTAGCGCCTTGGCGCCATCGTGCAGGTCCATGTACGCCTCGGCGCGCAGGTAGATAGGCCAGAAATCGAGAAATGCGGTGGGGCCACCGCCCATTTCGTAAGCCTTCGCCGATTCGAGAGCGTTCACGGCCTCCGCCGGGCGCTTGCGCTGTAGTTCGATGGCTGCCCGCACGACAGCCAACCCTCCCTTGTTCAGTGTTGTGTCGCTGGGATATTCCTTCGCCAGATCGGCAATCAGCTTTTCCGCATGAGCAGCGTCGCCCGTACGCGCCAGAGTAAGCGCCGACTGGCTCCTGATTCCCTTGAAGTCGGTCATGGCGAGCGCGGACTGGGTCTGGCGACGCGCTTCTTCCTGATTGCCATACTCAGCCTCGAACGCGCCCTCGGTGGCGCGCACGCCGACGGCAAATTCCTTGGACTGCGACTCCAATTTCTTGACGGCGCTGTCACAGACTTCGTGCGCTTCCTTCACGCGGCCCTCGAAATACTTAATATTACAAGTGAATGACGAAAGAAACGCCTGATCGAGTGTCCCGGTAACGCTGTCGGCTGCATGCTGCATGGCGGCTTGATCGCCGCGAATGAATGCCACTTGATAGCTAATCAGTTTCGTCGAAAACGAATCTGCTTTCTGTGTCCCGGCTTGCTCGATGATGGATCGGGCTTCGTCATACCGTCCGAGAGACAGATAGGCCCCGGCCACATTTTGGTAGGCGTAGACATCTTTGCTATCGTCCTGCATCGCCAGGAGCGCATTTGCGAGAGACTTGTCCTGCTGCCCGATCCCACCGTACATCAGCGCCAGGTTGTCAGCAGGCACGCTGTCGCGAGGATAGGCCTGTTTCCACTGTTCGTAAATGTCGATTGCCTTTTCGATTTCGCCGCCCGATTCGTAGTAGTGGGCGGAAATATAAAGTTTCTCTCGTTCGCTCGCCCTGTCCCTGAGGTCGAATGCCTTGTGCAGCGCTTCTGTGCTCAAGGTTTGGGCACCCATGTTGTTGTAGGAGACGCCCAGCGTGCCGTACGCCATGGCGAAATTGGGATCGAGTTCGACGGCGCGTTTGAGGTGCGGGATAGCGCGGTCATCATGCAAACCCTGATGTTCAGCTTGACCAAGGCTGAAGGCCTGCAAAGCTTCGAGCGATGAGGTGGTGGCCTGTTCGAGCGGCTTGGCGAATTCCTGCACCGAGCCCAGGGACTCGCCAAGTTTGGCGCGCAACGATGACGCGCCGCTGTCGAGCGCCTTGAGCACCTGCTCCTTGCTGGGCGCTTCCACCTGCTCACGCGCGAGCGAGTCTCCCGACTGCGCGTTGACGGCGGATAACGTGATCACGTAGGAATTGCCGAGGCTCGCGATGGATCCTGACAGAACCGCTTTCGCTCCTTCGCGCAAGCCGATCTCGCGGGCCACATCGCTGGTGATGCGTTCACCTGGCTGCCGCCCCATAAAACCAAGGGCTTTGCGAGTCCGCGACTCGGACAAAATATTAAGAAATGGCGATTGCTCCAACTGCACGGCCAGAGCCTGCTTCAGCGTGCCGTCAAAAACCGGATCGCCGGTGGTGTTCACGAAGTCAGCGAGCACGACGGTGTCTTTTTCGGTTAAGGCTCTGGCGCGACGCGAACGGAAAAATAAGCCTCCGCCAATCAGCGCGGCAATCACCACAGCGGCGGCGACGGGAATCGTCCATGATTTCTTATTGCTCGCCGTAGCCTGCGGCGCAGCCGAGGTCGTCCCGCTCACAGGAATCGCGGAACCCGAAGAAGAACCACCGACAGCCGCGGGTCGCGAACCCGACGAAATCGGTGGCGGTAACGACTGCGATCCAGACTCCTGCGCCGCTGCCACTGAGCCCGAACTTGCCGCGACTGCGCGCCCCGTATCGGTATCGCGCTTCAAGCGCTGCAGATCGGCGCGAATATCGGCGGCATGCTGGTAGCGCAGATTGCGGTCTTTTTCCAAGGCTTTGTTGATGATGTCTTCGAGCTTCGCAGGCAAATCGGGATTCAAGCGAATCGGCGACACCGGGGCGCGATCGAGGATCGCCTGAAAAACCAGCGCGGACGTGTCGCCTCGAAACGGCACCATGCCCGTCGACATTTCATAGAGCACGGCTCCAAACGAAAACAGGTCGGTGCGCGCATCCAATTCTTTTCCCTTGGCCTGCTCTGGAGACATATACGCGACGGTGCCGATCGCGGTGCCGGGGCTGGTCAGGTGCTCTTCCGCTAGCGAAGTTTCTATGGTGACACCGGAAGAGTCTGAGACTCGTGTTGCGGAAGAGAATTCGACCTTGGCCAAACCGAAATCGAGAATCTTGGCGTGACCGCGTTTGGTTATAAAAATATTGGCCGGCTTGATGTCGCGATGCACGATCCCCTGCGCGTGCGCCGCATCCAGCGCATCGGCAATCTCGATGCCGATCGAAAGCAGCGCATCCAACTCCATCGGACGATTGCCGATGAGATGTTTCAGCGTGGCGCCGTCCAGGTATTCCATGACGATGAACGCTTTGCCGTCCTGTTCGCCGATGTCATAAATGGTGCAGATATTGGGATGGCTGAGTGCCGAGGCGGCTCGCGCCTCGCGGCGAAATCGCTCCAGCGACTGGCGGTCCTGGGCCACATTTTCAGGCAGGAATTTCAAGGCGACGAAGCGGCTGAGGCGAGTGTCTTCCGCTTTGTAAACCACTCCCATGCCGCCGCCGCCAAGCTTCTCAACGATACGGTAGTGCGAGATAACCTCGCCAACCATCATTCACCTCGAACAGCGCTGAAATCTTACGGTTGGGAGATAGCTCAAGTCAATCGAATCGAAATTGCGAACCTTAAACCACGAAGGACACGAAGTAGCACGAAGGTTGCTGGTCGAAATTTCAGAGTTGCAGTGATTCAAAGTGAGCGCCAAGCAATCGCGCCTAACAATTCAAAATAATGTTGTCGATCAAACGCGTTGAACCGACGTAGGCGGCAACGGCGATTAGCGCGGCGCCGGAGATCCGTTCCACCGGGTCGAGAGTATCAGGATCGACGATCTCCACATAATCAAGCCTGACTTGAGGCTCGGCGACAATTAATTGCTGGGCGCCGAAAATCAATTTTTTAGCGGCACGTTCCCCTGCTTGAAACTCCCGCTCAGCAAGCTCCAGCGCGCCACGCAGCACCAATGCTCGCGCACGCTCTTCTCGACTCAAATACGCGTTGCGCGAACTCATCGCCAAGCCATCGGGTTCGCGGACGATGGGGCAGGCGATTATTTCGACTGGAAAATTCAGGTCCCGCACCATGCGGCGAATGATGGCCAGTTGTGCGGCGTCCTTTTGCCCGAAGAATGCTGCGTGCGGTTCGATGATGTGAAATAGCTTGGCGACGATGGTGGTTACGCCGCGAAAATGGCCGGGTCGCGATCGCCCATCGAGCTTCTCGCTAAGGCCCTCGACTAACACCCAGGTGACATTGCCCTGCGGATATATCTCTTCGACGGATGGAGCGAACAGAATGTCGACGTCTTCTTTTTCGAGGAGCTGGCAATCACGTTCAAGTTGGCGTGGATACTTCGACAAATCTTCTCTCGGCCCAAATTGGGTCGGATTCACAAAGATGGAAACAGCAACGGTGCCGCACTGCGTTTTTGCGGCGCGCACGAGCGATAGGTGGCCTTCGTGGAGAGCACCCATCGTGGGAACGAGCCCTGGAGTTTTCGAAGCAGCGCGGGCTTCGCCGCATGCAAGCCGGGCCTCTGAAATAGTCGAGCAGATTTTCATGGGCGATGCGATAGGAAGAGTGGGGAGACGGGGCAAGCCCCGTCTCTACAGGTGATTGGTGGGTGAACGCTCGGCATCCGCGGTTATCTTTGTATAGCGTGCTTGCGGCGAAGAATGGTGTCGAGTGCTGCCTGCGTTTCTTTGGGCAGGTGATACGACTCGGCATCGTTTGGGAAATGACGCGAAATGATGTCGGCCTTGAAGGCCAGCACCGATTGCGTGATAAGGGCGGCGACGTCTCCGTAGCGGCGAACGAATTTTGCCGGGGGGCCAAACGTCAAGTTCACCAGATCGTGGAAGACCAGCACCTGCCCGTCGCAATCCGGGCCGGCACCAATACCGATGGTTGGCGTCTCCACCTCGGCCGTAATCATCGCGCCCACTTCGCGCGGAATGCCTTCCAGATAAATGCAAGCCACACCCGCGCGATCCAGGGCGACGGCATCGCGCATCAATTGCTCGATGGCGTTCAGGCTCTTGCCTTGAACTTTGTATCCGCCCATCACGTTCACCGACTGCGGCGTGAGTCCAATATGCCCGGCGACGGGAATCTCGGCATCGATCACGCGGCGGATCACGTCCACGCGCTTTTCGCCACCTTCCATCTTCACGGCTTCGGCTCCGCCTTCTTTCACAAAGCGAGTTGCATTGTGAATCGCGTCGCTGGATTCGCCGTGATACGAGCCATACGGCATGTCGGCAATCAGCAGCGCGTCTTTGACTCCGCGACGCACAGCCTTTACGTGATGCAGCATCTCGTCGACGGTAATGGAGAGCGTGTTCTCGTAGCCGAGCATGGTCATGGCCAGCGAATCGCCGACCAAAGCAATGTCGATGCCCGCCTCATCAACCAGCCGAGCCGTGGCGTAGTCGTAGGCGGTGAGACAAGTAATGGGTGTGTGCTCGAACTTTCTTTCGCGGATAGTGGCGGTGGTGATCTTGCGGCGAGGTTCGCCGATAGGCGTGAGACTCACAATGTCCTCCAGTGCCCCTCCGCAACTTCCGGATAGAGCCTGTACGCGTCTTCAGTCTTGGATGACGCTGGGGGCATTATAGCTGCAAAGGGGTTCCTGGTCGATGTCGTTTTGTTCGGCGAGGAGGTCCGGGGCTGGGGTAGCTGCATGATTGTTCCCATAGCTTCATAACAATCCACATAGAAAGCTTGACAATATGCCGCGAGCGCAGCATAGTACGTGCAAGGTGCCGAACAAATGGCGTACGAAACTTTCGCGAGAACTTCAGTCAGGGTCTCCAACCCAACCGTGTCGGTGACCACGGACGGCCGCATAGCTGTGAACGCAGCCGCATCCAGGTTATTCGCAAAAGCGGGTACTAAAGCGGTAAAGATTCTATGGGATAAAACAACGTGTGGAATCGCCTTGCAGGCGGCACAGAAAAGTGACGAGAACGCCTACTCGGTCTCTTTCAGCGAGGGGCGATCAGCAACCATCGCGGCCAAGAGTTTTTTGAAGTACGTCGGCTGGTCCGCAGATCGCCGCCAAAATCTTCCTGCGAAATGGAACGAACAGGCAAAGATGCTAGAGGCCCAACTGCCCTCGATATTCGTTGGGGCAGGAGCGAAGAGGAACACGTTACGGAAAGAAGATGCGGGGTTGTAGCTCATGGCGCGAAAAGACAGTCGCAATTTGGAGCGCCGCATCGACGGGTTCTATGCCGTCTGCGAAAAGATCTTGTTACGGACTCTCATCTTCGGGTGCTTCGTTCTCGAACTCGGAAGATTTGCACGGTGGTTATGTCGGTAATTCTCGCGATCTATGGATTCATCGATCTCATCCTGCTGCTAGCAGCGAACGTGGTCAATGAGCGGGTGCAGCCGATGCTTTATGCTTTGGCATCAGCAAAAAAATGCGAACGCGTGCTTCAGGCAGAAAATGAGACCGAAGGGACAGGTCAGAAGGAAAAATCGAATATGCGACGCACTAAGATAAATGGTAAGGGTCAAATCACGATCCCAGCCGACTTGCGGGAGCGATTCGGGATCA
>PLBX01000486.1:10732-11672 GCA_003135495.1 Acidobacteriaceae bacterium
TTCCTGCAAATCTTCATTGCGATCGACGAAATCGATCTCGGAGGTGTTCACGATCAGCAGGTCGGACTGCGTGTAGTGGAAGAAGAAATGCTCGTAGGCCTTGACGATTTCCATTAAATAATCTTCGCTGATGGCCTTTTCGCCGGCGGCATTTTTCTTTTTGAGCCGCTTCTTTAGCACCTCGGGCGTGGCTTGCAGATAAATGACGAGATCCGGCGTGGGAATTTGATCGCGAAAATAATTGAAGTAGCGNNTTGTAGGTGTCGAGTTCCTGATCGTTGAGATTCAGGCAGGCGAAAAGCTTATCTTTCTCGAAAATATAATCGGAGACGATAGTCTTATTTGACTGTGGACCCAGGTCAAGCGCGCGCAGTTGTTCGAAACGGCGAATCAGGAAAGCCAGTTGGGTCTGGAAGGCGGCGCCGGGCTCGCCTTGGTAGAACGCCTTCAGGAATGGATTGTCTTCCGGTTCGATGACGCGCTGGGCTGCCAGCCGCTCTCCTAGAACCCGCGCCAGCGTGCTTTTTCCTACGCGTATGGGACCTTCGACCGCAATGTAACGGGGAAGTTCGAAAAGCTTGGCCATGAATGGTTGATTGCCGAGTGTCGTCGGGAACTGGAAAGCAGAATATATTGCTTCGGGCGTCTGCGCAATTGTCGGATTAAGGTCAGAGGTTAGAGGTCAGATTGCAGAAGTGAAAACCGAGGCGTTGAGGTTTGGATCGTTACTTTTGCAATCTGACCTCTAACCTCTGACCTTGCCTTCTGACCTCCATTACAATTCGAGCATGCTCCCCGCTCTAATCGGACTGACCGCCGCTGCAGCTGCCACCGCCGCCGGCTACCAATCCATGGCCCCGACCGGCCAGTGGTACGGGCAAACATTTGCTCACGGCGCACGCGGCAGCAAGCAAATAGCGCTGACCTTCGACGACGGCCC
>PLBX01000181.1 GCA_003135495.1 Acidobacteriaceae bacterium
ACGGTGGGCGCCAACAAGAATTCAATCAAAATCATTGGCGAGAATACCGACAACTATGCTCAGGGCTACTTCGTTTATGACTCGAAGAAGTCGGGCGCGGTAACTATTTCCCACCTCCGCTTCGGCCCGCAGCCGATTCGCTCCAGTTATCTGATCTCGAGAGCAAACTTCGTAGCCTGTCACCAGTGGATATTCCTCGAGCGCTACGACATGCTCAGCACCCTGGTCGAGGGCGGGGTTTTCCTGCTCAATAGTCCGTTCAACAAAGACGAAGTCTGGGATCATCTGCCACGTGAAGTGCAGACGCAATTGATCACCAGAAAAGCGCGATTCTTCATCATCGACGCTTACCAGGTTGCCCGCGAGACCGGCATGGGCTCGCGCATGAACACAATTCTGCAAACTTGCTTCTTCGCCATCTCAAAAGTTCTTCCCCGCAAAGAAGCCATCGAAGCCATTCGCGAATCCATCCGCCACTCTTACGGCAGAAAAGGCGAAGAGGTCGTGCAGCAAAACCTCCGCGCCGTCGACGAAACTCTGGCCCACCTCTTCGAAGTCACCGTTCCGCAGCAAGTCACTAGCAAAACCGAAACGCCGGACGCATTCTCCGCGCAAGCCCCAAAATTCGAGCGCGATGTCCTCGGCGTAATCTACGCCGGCAACGGTGACAGCATTCCCGTCAGCGCTTTCCCTGTCGACGGCACCTTCCCTACCGGCACCGCGAAGTGGGAAAAACGCAATATCGCATTGGAGATTCCCGCGTGGGACACGAAGACCTGCATTCAGTGCGGTAAATGCGCGATGGTCTGTCCCCACGCTGTGATCCGCATCAAGGTCTACGACTCAAAGCAACTCGCCGGAGCGCCCCCAACTTTCAAATCAACCGAAGTGCGCGACAAAGAATGGAAAGGTCTGCAGTACACCATTCAGGTTGCCCCCGAAGACTGCACTGGATGCGGCATTTGCGTTGATATCTGCCCTGCCAAGAATAAGAGTGAGACTCGCCTGAAAGCCATCAACATGGTGGCGCAGCCGCCGCTCCGCGAACCGGAGCGCGACAACTGGGATTTCTTCCTAAAAATTCCAGAGCTTGACCGCAGAAATATCAAGATCTCGAACATCCGCCAGCAGCAAATCCAGGAACCTCTCTTTGAATTTTCCGGAGCATGCTCCGGATGCGGCGAAACCCCGTATCTCAAACTAATGTCGCAACTCTTTGGAGATCGCTCCGTGATCGCCAATGCCACCGGCTGCTCGTCAATCTACGGCGGCAATCTGCCCACGACTCCCTGGGCGAAAAACGTCGACGGCCGCGGCCCCGCCTGGTCCAACTCCCTCTTCGAAGACAATGCCGAGTTCGGCCTCGGATTCAGGCTATCGATTGATAAGCAGACCGAGTTCGCGCGCGAGTTGGTGCGCAGATTGTCCGCGCCCATCGGAGAAGAACTGGTCACAGCTTTGCTGGCCCATCCGCAGAAAGATGAGTCCGACATTTTCGAGCAGCGCCAGCGCGTAGAGCTGCTGAAAGAAAAACTGCAAAGCCTAAATTCTCCGGACGCCACGCAGTTGCTGTCGCTCGCCGATATGCTGGTGAAGAAAAGTGTCTGGATCATCGGCGGCGACGGCTGGGCTTACGACATCGGCTACGGCGGCCTCGATCACGTCCTATCCAGCGGACGCAACGTCAACGTTCTCGTCCTCGACACCGAGGTTTATTCCAACACCGGAGGCCAAGCTTCGAAGTCCACTCCGCGCGGGGCAGTCGCCAAATTCGCCGCCGGCGGCAAGCCCACTCCAAAGAAAGATCTGGGCTTGATGGCCATGAGCTATGGCAACGTCTATGTCGCCAGCGTCGCCATGGGAGCCAAGGACGAGCATACACTTAAAGCTTTCCTTGAAGCCGAGGCCTACGACGGCCCCAGCCTCATCATCGCCTATTCGCACTGCATCGCGCACGGCATCAACATGACCACCGCCATGTCAGATCAGAAAGTCGCCGTCGACTCCGGCCAGTGGCTGCTCTATCGCTACCATCCCGATCGCGCATTGTTGGGCGAGAATCCACTAATGCTCGACTCGCGCACGCCGACGCGTAAGGTGCGCGATTATCTCCAACAACAAACGCGTTTCAAAATGCTCCAAAAGAGTAGCCCCGAACACGCCAAACATTTATGGGACCAGGCACAGGCCGACGCCGACACGCGTTACCGCCTCTACGAATACCTCGCGCAGCGCAAGTCAGATCCGGTCGTGGCAAAAGCTCCAGCCGAAATCCCGCTGGCCCACGCCGCGCCGGCAGAAGTAGGAAAGTGATACTTGCAGCATCAGCGACAAGATTAAAAAGTTTTCGAACGAGGAATCCCCATGGACATGAGCACAAAGTATCTCGGCATGCAGTTGCGCACTCCGCTCGTCGCCTCCGCCTCTCCGCTGTCGCAAGACATCAGCGGAATTCGCAGCCTCGAAGACGCCGGCGCGTCCGCCATCGTTCTCTATTCCCTCTTCGAAGAACAACTCCGGCAGGAGGCTCAGGAATTGGAACAGCATCTCAATGCCGGCACCGAGAGCTTCGCCGAGTCCATCACCTATCTTCCACAGTTCGGTGAGTTTCATACCGGACCCGAAGGCTATCTAAATCACATTCGCAAAGCCAAAGAAGCCGTCGACATCCCCATCATCGCCAGCCTCAACGGCGCAACCCTCGGTGGCTGGGCCAAGTACGCCAAGCAAATCGAGCAGGCCGGAGCCGACGCCATCGAATGCAACGTCTACTTCATTCCCACCAACACGGAAGTCACTGGATGCGAGATCGAAAAAATTTACACCGACATTCTGCGCGAGCTGAAACTTTCTGTTCAGATTCCGGTCAGCGCAAAACTCAGCCCATTTTTCAGCAACCTCGCGAACATGGCGCGCAGGCTCGATCACTTGGGCACCGACGGCCTCGTCCTCTTCAATCGCTTTTACCAGCCTGATATCGATCTTGAAGCCCTCGAAATCAAACCAAAAGTTCTGCTCAGCACTCCTCAAGAATTGCGCCTGCCCTTGACCTGGATCGGCATCCTCTACGGTCACCTGCGTGCCAACCTAGCTGCCACCACCGGAGTGCATGAAGCCGAAGACGTAATCAAACTGTTGATGGTCGGCGCCGATGTGACCATGCTCTGCTCCACTCTCTTGCTCAACGGCGTGCGGCACCTTTCTCACATCGAACGAGGCGTTCGCAGATGGCTTGAAGATCACGAATATGAATCTGTGCTGCAGATTCAAGGCAGCATGAGCCAACTCCGCTGCCCTGATCCGCAAGCCTTCGAACGCGCCCAATACATGCGCGCCGTCAAAGGCCTGCAACACGTGGATCTCACAAGCCATTAACAGCAGTGACGGAAAAATATTCGATGGAGTGACGGGTGTCCCCGCCCGTCCACCTCGAACTCAATTTCTATCGGACCTCTCTACACATCCGCTCAAACCCCAGCCAGTCGATGATCTTCCTGTGTTCCCACAAGTTTGGATTTCCTCAAGATTTTCCCAAAGATAACCGTAGTTTGTGATCAGCCTCACCAGCGGTAGTGCGTGAGGTCACCGCCGCAGTCATCCGCCGAGCTTCTAATCAAGATTGGCTGGGTACGCGCAAGCGCCAACTGGCTACAACAAAGTCGAAGAGGTGAAGCATGGCTGGCCAGGCGCGCGGTAACGTTACCGTCGATGTCGAGGAATGCAAGGGATGCGGGCTGTGCGTCGAGTCGTGTCCGCCAAAGTGCCTGGAACTGTTGCCCGAGTTGAATGCTTACGGAGCTCATCCGGCGCACTACACAGGCCATGATTGTTCAGGCTGTGGAATCTGTTTTTATTGCTGTCCGGAGCCCGGCGCGATCACTGTCTACCGTTTAAAAACGAAAACAAAGGCTCCAGCACCGGCGCTCGCGCAAGAGGCAGGAGGCGACCATGCGGCAGCTCTGTAAAGGAAACGTCGCGGTAATTAAAAGCGCGATCCTCGCCGGGTGCCGGTCCTACTACGGATATCCCATCACTCCCGCCAG
>PLBX01000294.1 GCA_003135495.1 Acidobacteriaceae bacterium
ACCAGTAGCGGTCCCAGCAACGTTACCGGTGACGTCGGCATATGGCCGGCTGCCTCGATTGTGGGCTTCCCGCCAGCGACTCTAACGGGCACCGAACACTTGGGCGACGCGGTCGCCCAGACCGCCCAAGGGGATCTGACCACCGCCTACAACTATGCCGCCGCGGCTGCCGGTGGGGCAATCCTCACCGCCGACATAGGAGGCCAAACCCTTGCGCCCGGCGTTTATAAGACGACAAGCGCCCAGCCTTCGTTGGGGATAACCGGCAATCTTACCCTTGCTGGCGATGCGAGCGGGGTATGGATCTTTCAGATCGTCTCCACACTCACGACTGCGGTCAACAACAGCCAGGTCATTCTCAGCGGCGGCGCCACCTCTCACAACGTGTTCTGGCAAGTCGGTAGTTCAGCGACGCTCGGCGGTGGCACAACATTCGAAGGGACGATTATGGCGCAGGCGTCGATCACAATGGGAACACTTGCAACCTTGGATGGGCGAGCATTGGCTCGGACGGGTGCGGTCACAATGCTAAGTAATTCTGTGGTGGTTCCGTCCTGCCCGTAAGGAATTCGGCGGTGGGATTAGTTTCAGGATGGCCTGAAGCAGCCCACTACCACTATCAATCAGTTTGAAGAAGCTTGATTTTCTGGGTTTTGAAGTTCGGAGGAATTGGCACATGTCATCTCAGTCTCATAATCCGTATCGGTGTGTTGCAATCCTGCTGCTGGCTCTACCTGCTTTTCTTGGCAGCGTGGGTGCGATCGCAGCAGCCCAGGAAGGGCCGACTCCCAAGTGGGAGCTGTTCGGCGGATACTCTTACATTTATCCCAACGCCGACGTGCACGGCACATTGCCTCTGGGCGTGTTGCCGGTGAGCAGCGCTTTGGAATCAAATCCCAAAGGTATTGGTGCCAGCCTTAACTACAACTTCAGCCGTTGGTTCGGATTGACCGCGGATGCAAGCGGCCATTGGGGTAGCGGTGAGAGCGGACCGAACAACCGTATCGACGACACCGAGTTTTATAATCTTTCCGTCGGCCCAAAAATCACTTTTCGCAGCCATCATTTCTCTCCATTTCTCGAAGCCTTAGTGGGCGACCACCGCCTGGAACCTGAAGCCTTCCACGATATCGACAAGATCGGATTAATGTTAGGCGCGGGCATTGATGTACCCGTTAGCCGCCACGTGGCCCTGCGCCTGCTGCGGGCTGACTATGTGATGTCCAACTACCGTTACGGCCCGTCGAGCACTACCTCCAGCACCGATCTAAGAGGAGTAAGACTGCAGGCAGGTATCGTGTTGATGTGGGGTGGCGA
Source organism: Acidobacteriaceae bacterium (assembly GCA_003135495.1). Classification (GTDB taxonomy): domain Bacteria; phylum Acidobacteriota; class Terriglobia; order Terriglobales; family Acidobacteriaceae; genus Acidiflorens. The sequence goes on from PLBX01000294.1 coordinate 1,318, forward strand.
ACGAAATGAACCGCCAGCAGCGGCAGTTTGCAGGGTACAGCCATCCGAAGTATTTCCGGGCGAAGCCGTCACGGCTACTGCCGAGGGTTCTAATTTCGATGCCAACCATGCGGTTCAGTACAGTTGGAGCGGTTCTGGAGTGAGAATGGGTGCGACCGGAGCTTCAACTCAAATCGACACCCGCGGCTTACAACCAGGTCCGTATCAAATTACCGCTAGCCTGACCGACGGCACTGCCCATGGCGTCGCCTCCTGTAGCGCTAGCTTTACTGTAAAGACGCTTCACCCACCAGTGATCTCGTGCTCCGCGGATCCGGCGAGCGTGCCGACGCGCGGAACTTCCACCATTCATTCGAATGCAAGTAGTCCCGACGGCCGCCAACTGACCTATAGCTACACCGCAAGCTCCGGGAATATTAGTGGCAACGGCGCGTCCGCAATCCTCGACACCGCTGGCGCCCAGCCCGGGACGATTACTGTGATCTGCAATGTCAGCGATGACCGCCAAATGCCATTAACGGCTTCGGCCTCAACCTCGGTAGACTTGCAGGCCCCTCCGCCGCCACCTGATGTCACCGCGATCGAGAGAAGGCTCGCCATCCACAGCGTTTACTTTGCCACGGCGAAACCATCACTCGAAAATCCTGACGGCGGATTGCTTCCCAGCCAGGAAACAACTCTCACCGTGCTGTCCGGCGATTTCAAAACCTATCTTCAGAGCAAGCCGGATGCGCACCTGACTCTGGAAGGCCACGCCGACCCTCGGGGTTCCGTGACCTATAATCAGCAACTTTCCGAACGGCGAGTCGATCGCGTTAAGCGCTTTTTGGTCGATCAAGGAGTTCCTGCCGCCAATATCCAAACCGAAGCGTTTGGCAAACAACAAAATTTAACCGACGCCCAAGTGAAAGACGCGGTTGAACGGAATCCCGAACTGAGCAAAGAGGATCGTCATAGAATCCTGGAAAACATGAGAACGATTATTCTGGCCAGCAATCGCCGAGTGGATATCACGCTTAGCAATGCCGGACAATCGTCTCAAAAGTCCACGCGTGAGTATCCCTTTAATGCGGCCGACTCACTATCCTTGCTGCAAGAGAAAAGAACTAATAGACCATCAACAGCACCTCGAAGCAGGAAAAAGGTGCATGCGAACCCACAGTAACTAACTGACAATCCGCGGAAACAAGCCCGCCCTCCAGGCGGGCTTTTCTACGTAGAAGTAGAGCACAAAACAGGAAGTCGACCAAGGTGTCCGCAAAAGCTCAGCCCGTGCTTAACATCTCAACCAATCTCTGAGGGTTCGCGCCGTGGAAAACGGCCGCTACCATCGTCTGCGCTGCTCTTGCCTCTTCGAAGTATTGGGTTGAAGTGCGGATCCGAAGGATTGCTTTCCAAGAAAATATTGCTTCGGCACGGCTTCGGCGCGCCGCACTAACCGGGATTTCATCTGCACGCCCGTCCCGCAGTAGAACTGTCGAGACGTGGAGGTAAGCAACAAGGCGGGAATATCGCAGTGCTTACGTAGTCCGGCGAGCTACTATTCGGTAGCGCCAAAACATCAGCGCCACTCCCGATGCCGACAGCAGGGCGGTCGGAGGCTCAGGGACAGGCGGCCCTTTATGGGGCTTCTTGCGGCAATGGCCATCTACGGTCACATCGCCCGCGGGGCAGCGTCCGTATGGCAACGGCACTCCAAACGGCACATAAGGAAACGCGTACGTGGAGGCGAATAGCTTGGGCGCAGCCGGATCTGCCGTCGGCAGATCCGGAGGGGCCAATACGGGATGCATTGGGAACGCCGGTGCCAGATCGGCTACGGGTTGATCGAGCACAGCTTGGTCAGGCTCCTCGTCAGACACGTCCGGTTGGACCACGTCGGAAATTTGATTGCCGCAACGGGTTCGCGCCGTGATCTTGCCGTCGGTCAACAACAGTTCGCCGGGATGCAAGCGTACCCTTTTGCGCGTCCAATAAATTGCGTCGCGAATCCGATAGGAAAGATAAACTTGGCGCGCTTCGGTGGCGCGCACTATATGAGCTCGACTGTAATCGAAGTGGGAATAATGCCTGCGAACCACATAATCACGCAAGGCTGAATAGCGTAGGTCGGAGACATCTTTCACGCCTCCCGGAACTACGGAATAAGGATAAATGCCAGACGTCCGCAAAACAGATTTCGCCGGCTTAGCCGAGTGCGCCGCAGCTAAAGACAAGCCTCTGCGTACGTCTCCGCGCGTCCAAAAGGAATCGGGCAAAACCTGTGCAGCATATCGGGATCGTGGTGAAAAATAGCGCGCGGCATTCCGCCAACAGCAACCGGCAAGCGCCAACGCCACGGCCATTCCGACCAGCATTCGTTGCAGGCGCAAACGACGCCGGTACCAGCTTTTTTTTCTTCGAACAACTGGTCCTACCGCACCGTCGATCAAACAATACTCCTACTCGGCACTTGGGCCGTCGGGCGGGGGAGAGAGAGACACAACCGAATTCATGCATTCCGCTATCCAAATCGCCCAGCGGCAAGCGACTGGATAACAGCCTTATAAGACAGCCATGTTAGCAGAGTTATGCAATGAATTTCATCCAAAGTGATCCTTAGAGGCTGGCGTGTTCCGGATTGGGAAACACCTTACAGGAAAAAGTTACTTTGGTCACTAGGAGTGAAATCACTTTGAACAAAATCAAATGGATTTCGTGACTCGCTACCGAGGTCGGACGAAAATATTCCTTCCCGAGTGGTTGCCCCCCGGGCCTGGACTTTCTGAGAATTTCCAGCCGGACGCAATCCTTCAAAAGCGTCGGACAAATCGAAGTCTTGAAAAAGCTGGTTGATCAATTTCGAACCAGGATCTAAGAATTAGATCTAGTTTCATCCCGGCGAGCCGATCTTCCAACGCCAGACTGCCCTAAGGACAGCTCGATTGCGGCTCTCAGCCTGTGTTCATCCTTATCATTGAGCGCCAAGAAGCGAAATGGTTGCAACGCCCAACTATCAGGACTCAACATCTCCGCCACGCCGAGCACCGCTCCGGCTTGGGTCAGGAACATCAACTTCACATGGCTGCCCCAAGCCAACGGTTTAGGCAAGCAGAGCAGACCTCCAGTAAGGGAGATAACTTTCAACTCTCCGCGGCTTTGGCGACCGTCTGAAAGCCGCAGCACAACGGGAACATTGCTCGCGAGTCGTACGCGCGGACTGCGGCATTGGTAGGGCGGTTGCGAGAGGGGGAACATGCTTTAACGGAGTATGGTACGTGTTGACAAGGATCAAAAGGTTACGGAAGGATTTGCGCAGTAAGCGCCAATGGTGCACTCCGCATACATGTCCGTCCGATTCGCAAATTGGCGCGGCCGTTATCTAGCATCGAAGAACTTGACGAAATAATCTTCCTGCTCGATCGAGTCAAATTCTCGCATTTCTTTTTCTTCTCCTGCGCAGCTTCCCCGATATAGAGCAACGACAAATCCGCGATCGACATTCTGGAGTTGAAGCAACACCCAGCAGATTTGGAATCGCCGGTCAAGGGCAGTCTCACACTGCATTCCCCTATACGCGTACGGTTCGAGATTCTTCATCATTTTGCTCGTCTTCTTGCTCGTCTTCCTCGCAATCAGCGTTCGATGGCGCACTTGCACGTATATCCGCCGATTCAGGCCGACGCGCTTGCGGTGAAAGTAACTCCGCATTTTGGGCAACGTAGTTGTGTGGAATTGATGCGGAGCAGTTGCACCGGTGTGATCTCATGCCCACATTTTGGTCATAACTTAGAGAGTGACGCCATCACTTTTTCGAGATCAATCTTTTTCCGGGCGAGCATTCGGGGATTGTACAGCGGAGCAGCCGGAACCGGGTCAGTTAGTGTAATGGCGATGTTACGCCAACTAACGCCCATCGACATTAGCTGGAGATTGCAGAGAAGATTCAGCAGAGTTTCAATCTGGGACGAACTGCAGTCCCCTAAGCGAGCGCAAGATACGTAAAGCCACTGAACTTGCAGCCCGCGATGCGACGGTTTTGGTGACAACGCTTTGTATGATTTGTCACCTATCCGGATGTTTGTCGATACAGACTTCCGTGCGGCACCGCAATTAGCCTGAATCTTGTTTCGAATCGGCGAACCGGAACTGGCCTACGGCTTGACGTTTTGTGATGTACGTCGCAATGCTCTGTGATCCCCGATACACAACTCCCAACTAACTTTTCAGCACCTCAGTTACGCAATGAAAAAGCATCGAGAATTTATCGCTCATCAATTGTTGCTATCCCTTGTTTTGGCCTTGACCACAGGTTGGTTGAGCGGGTGCGGATCCTCGGCAGCTAGTCCACCTCCGCCGGCCGCGCCGACAGTTAGTTTGGCTGCTTCGCCCACCACGGTTACGGTTGGGTCGAGCGCAACCTTAACGTGGACGTCGAAGAACGCTGCCTCTGCCGCGATTAACAATGGTATCGGGACAGTCGCGCCGGCCGGGAGCACAACTGTGGCTCCCACTCAAACCACCACCTACACCATCACTGTCACCGGAAGCGGGACCACTACGGCCACCGCCCAAGCTACGGTTACTGTGACGCCTGTCGCTACACCCACCGTCACCATAAGCGCGAATCCGACTTCGATCAGTGCCGGGCAGTCGAGCACGCTGACGGTGACCGCTACGAATTCGACGAATGTGGTGATTACCGACAACGTGGATTCGAACAGCTATCCGCTGGCACAGAGCGGAGGAACGCAGAGCGTTAGTCCGACGGCCACGACAATTTACACGGCGACTGCAACAGGACCGAACAATCAAACGGCCACCGCAGCCGTGACGGTGACAATAAGTTCAGGAGGTGGAAGTCTCAATTCCATCAACCACGTCATCTTCATGCTGCAGGAGAACCGCACCTTCGATACTTATTTCGGCATGCTGAATCCTTATCGCCACGCGCTAGGTTTTAATATCGGAGACGACGGGAAAGACTATGAAGTGGATGGCATCGACGACAAGCTAAGCACCATCACCGACACTGACGATGAAGGCGACGCTTATCCGCTTTTCAAGTTCACGACCAGCTGCATCGACGATGAGACCTCGGCGTGGCTGGAAAGTTACGGTGACGTCAATCGCTACGATTTTCAGCCTACCCGCCAGATCCTAACCGATGGCTTCGTCCACACCGCGGAAGGCTTCGCGAAGAGCTGCGCGGCTTCTGGCACATGTTCCGGAAATTTCACCGATCTGACAGGGCGGCGCTCGATGGGGTACTACGATCAAACTTATCTCAACTATTACTACTACATGGCCTCACAATTCGCGTTGTCTGATCGTTGGTTTTCGCCCGTCTCCAGCAAGAGCATTCCCAACCGCATTGCAACTTTCACCGGCGGTACCACCCAGGGTTTGGTCCGGGACCCCGGCAATGATGACCACCTTAACCAGCTCAATATTGGCTCCATTTTTCAGGAACTTGAACAGGCGAAGGTGTCGTGGAAGGTGTACTACACTGTCACCGACGGCTCTTGCCTCAACGATGATGAATGCTCGATCTCGTTGGGCGCCCGCTATCCGGCGACCGTCTTCGTCTACTTCACTTACTCTCATCAGTTCTTGTACGGAAACCCAACTGGTGCCCCCTGTACCGGCACTACGCAGGCATCCAGCGTGGTGGGCGATACCACGAACTCCTTCTGCATTGATCCAAACCACGTTGCACCGGTCTCGCAGTTCTTCAGCGATATGAGCAAGGGCACACTGCCCAGTTTCGCTTTCATTGAAGCCGGGTACGGCAATAACGACGAGCATCCCGGGTCGGGGCAATCGATTTTGGCCGGTCAGTCCCAGGTGGCGAACATTCTGAACACCTTCATGGCCAGCTCTTCATGGAAGGATTCGGTTTTTTTTCTCAGCTACGATGAAGGCGGCGGACCCTACGATCATGTGCCGCCCGTACCCGGCCACTCCAACGACAACAGCGATGCCGCGCTCGGAACCATCCCTGATATCTCGCAGATCGCGGTCAACGCGGACAGCTTCTTTCCCTGCGTGCCAAGCGGCGGAACAGCGACGCCGCATTGCGATCTCACGCAGAATGACCCCGGCGCCAATGCCGGTGACGCCGCCGCTGTCCAGGGCTTTGCGGCACAACTTGGCTTCCGCTTGCCGAACATGATCGTCTCGCCTTTTACGCGCCGGCATTATGTTTCGCATACCCCGATGGACCACACGGCGGTGATCAAGCTTGTCGAAAGCCGATTTATCGGCGTCTCCGCCCATCTGACTCTTCGAGATGCCGCGCAGCCCGATCTGCTGGAGTTTTTCGACTTCGATAACTTGCCGTGGGCTGCGCCGCCAGTACCACCCAGTCCGGTTACTTCGGCGACGCTGGGCTATGATCCCTGCCACCCCGCGAACCTAGGGCCGTGACCCGTTGCTGTGGCACCAATGTAATCCCAGACCTCACTTGAGAACTTCCTATGCCAGACATCTCGCGGACTTGAATAAAAATCTAGCGCGACTGTTACAGCAGACCATGAAGGAAACCGATCCGGTGGAGTATGACAAACTCGGCGCTGAAATCTGGCGAGTCCTCCGTGAACAAGAACGTCTTAGCGATTCCCTGAGACAGACAGTTTCCAGTGCTCCCCGCCTTACGTGCAGCCCCCAAGGGCAAGCCGCCAAGACTCACGGATGACTTCTTGGGCGTAATGATGTCGCTTCGAGCTATTTGGGTCACTTAGGCCAATTTACGAAATCAGGCGTGGCTGTTGAAAAAGTCCATTTTTCTCAAAACAACCGAAATTTGGGGGATAGAAAATGTCTAGGAAAACCGAGAAAGTCGTTTGTAGGGCATCCTGACGCGATT
>PLBX01000520.1:0-3908 GCA_003135495.1 Acidobacteriaceae bacterium
AAGCCGCTGTGCGCGAACTGTACACGTCCGGTGCGAGGCGTGATTTATTGCGAGGATTGCCTGGGAGCGAAGATGGAGGGAACGATGCCTCCCGCTTCGCCGGGATTTGTTTCGGGCGGGTTTACTCCTGGGACGGTCACTTCTGGTGTCGGCGTGCCAATTCCTTTGCCACATTCTCAAACCACAGGCGGCGGGCCTAACCCGGCGTTGGCGGGAATTCTTGCGGGATTTTTTCCTTTTGGAGTGGGCGCCGTTTATACCGGGCAATATGCCAAGGGACTGGCGCATCTCGCGATTTTTGTAATGCTTATCGCAGGAGCGAACGCCGCCGACAGCGACCACTCGACAACGTTAGGTGTGTTCTGCGGGATCGGTATTGCGTTTTTTTACGTCTACCAGATTATTGACGCGGTGCGAACGGCGAAGGCAATTCAGATGGCGCAGCCGGTGCCGGATCCGTTTGGGCTGGCGGCAACTTTTAGTGGCGGTGCGAAGATCGAGACCAGCAAGATTCCGATAAGCGCGATTGTGCTCATCTTGCTGGGCGTGCTTTTCCTTCTGCATACGATGGGATTGGCCGAATACGGTCTGGATCGATATTGGCCGTTGATCCTGATCTTCGTCGGCGGCTGGATGTTCGCGCGCAACTGGGGGAGTCTGGCTTCGCATGATCCGGACTGCCAATGTTCGCGCTGCCGCACCCGGCGGATGATCGGCCCGGCGATGGCTTTCACCTCATGCCAGTGTGCGCGCTGCCGCACCCGGCGGATTATGGTGCCGGTGATGGTTTTTACGATTGGCGTGCTGTTCCTGCTGGAAAACGTCGCCGGGGGNNGATCTTGGCTTTCACCGGACGTGGCCGATAATTCTGCTGGTGGTTGGGGGCGTCAAGTTGATTCAGGCGAGCGCATCGATGGAAGGGCACATTCCATTCACCGGGTTCGGCAGTAAAGCGCGAAATGCGGGAGGACCGATTCCTCCGGAGCCTCCAACGCCGCCGGTCGCGCCGGTTCCGCCGAATCCTTCCACTGGGGAGGTGAATCGTGGCTAGCCCGACGATGCCTCCGCCGAGTCCGCGTCCTCCGCAGCGGTCGATTGCAGGACCGGTGGTTTTAATTCTGCTGGGTATTTTGTTTCTGCTGGGAACGATGCACATCCTGGAGATACACAGTCTGGGCCGGCTGTTTGCGCGGTTCTGGCCGGCTCTGCTGATTTTGTGGGGTGTGCTGAAACTGGTCGAGCATGAGCAGGCGAAGCGCTCGGGCCAGCCGTCGCGTGGGATTGGAGCGGGCGGCGTTTTTCTGATGCTGTTCATCATCATTGCCGGGCTGATTGCGACGCAGGTTGAACACTTGAACTGGAAGAATATCGGGGAGCACATCCAGATAGGGGACGATCAGGGACTGGACGAAATTTTTGGCGGCTCGACATTCAACTATAGCGATGAGTTGAGCCAGGATATTCCGGCGGGGAGCGCGCTGCATGTGAATGATGATCGGGGCACGATCACGATTAATGTGGCGGAAGGCAAGACGATGAAAGTGTCGGTACGAAAAAAGATTCGCGCCGAGAAGGAACAGGACGCCGACACTTACAACACTAAGACCAAACCGTTGATCGTGGTGGGCGATAAGGTGGTCACGTTGGACGCTCGAACGCAAGGGGCAGGCGACAAGGGCGTGACTACTGACATGGATATTTACGTGCCCGCCAACACGGGGCTGCTGATTACGTCGGGTCGCGGCGACATTACGGTAGCGGATATGACTGGCAACGTTGATGTGACCCACCGGCACGGCGAGATCAATATCACCAACCACAGCGGAAGCATCACGCTGAACGTTGATGGCAGTTCGGCGCGGCTGGCCCATGTTAAAGGCGATGTGAGCATTCAGGGCAAAGCGAATGAAGTTTCGGTGGAAGATGTGGATGGGGCGGTTCATCTGAATGGAGAATTTCAGGAAAGCGTGCGGCTGGTGCGGGTGAGCAAGGGAGTTAGTTTCCACTCCTCGCGTACAGATATGGAATTTGCGCGGCTGGATGGGCGGCTGGACCTGGATTCCGGCGACTTGAGGGCGGATTCGCTTTTGGGGCCGACGCGGTTGACTACGCGGTCGAAGGATATTTCACTTGACGGATTGTCTGGCGACCTGCGATTGGAAGACTCGAATGGGACAGTGGAAGTGGGGCTGAACAAGCCGGGCAATATTCAGATCGACAATCGCAAGGGCGATGTGCAGGTTTCGATTCCTCCGAATACGGCGATCAAGGTTGAGGCGCGGACGCATCAAGGCGAAATTGAGAGTGACTTTGATGAGATCAAAGTCGAGAACCATGAGAAGGAATCGAGCGCTAATGGATCGATTGGGGCGAATGGGCCTCGGCTGGTGATGAACAGCGACAAGGGGACGATTGAGATTCGCAAGGGAGTGGTCGCGGCGCCTCCGGCGCCACCTGCGCCTCCTGCTATGCCCGGGAAACCTGGGAAGCCGGCAAAGGCGTTGCCGGCGCCTAAGGAGAAGCCGGTGGAGAGTGAGAATTAGTAAGCTGATCCGATGCACGTCATTATCTGGGAGTTTACAGTTCGCGATGAACACATCCCGCGCTTCATCTCGGCATATCACGCTGATGGAGATTGGGCGAGCCTCTTCCGGCGCGCGGAAGGTTATCTAGGCACCGAGCTGCTACGCTCCTCCGACGACGCCAACGTATTTGTGACTGTGGATCGATGGGAAAGCGCCGCTTGCTTCGAGATTTTTCAAGAGCGGTTTGGAGCGGAGTATAAGAAACTGGACGCCCTGTTTGAGCACTATACTTCATCGGAAAAGAAGATCGGAATTTTCTCGGAAGTCTAGCCTGCGAGCCGCCCAAATCATTTCTCAAGTTCTTCAAGCGAGCCGCTGTCGCCCGAGCAGGGTTGCGGAAACACTTGACCCGAAGCGGTGGCCGAGAGCTGATTTGTTGAAACCATCATCGTCGGCACACCAGATAGACGACTCCTCCCTCGCTTCGGTCAATAGCAAGGCGAGCATCTGCTCTGGGTATAGCCTTCCCCAAACAGCCCCGGTCGAAGTTGCCTTTCAACCGCGAGAAGGTTTCGCGATGGGTGATCGTGCCATCCGTCAGAAATACGAGGAGGAAATCCCCCTCGTCCACGTCCTTTAGCGCAGCCGCAGAACACTCACGCGAGGAGAATCCAAGGTCTTTACACATTCCCTCGGGATAGGAGTACGGCCCAAACACAAACAACCGATCCCAATCGAAGTCGGCAACCTGCGTAAGGTTCACCGCCGTCGCTCCTGCTCGGACTTGCGTATCGATGCCATGAGTCACGCCCTTGTTTCTGTCGCAGCCAAGAACGGCTAGCAGGCTTACAGCAAGCAGCAGCGTCCACCGTTTAGCCACGTTAGAGAATCTCCTTCGAGGATTGAGCATGGAACCTGACATGGAACCTGAAAACTCTCTTGTTTCCACAACGCAACTTTTTCCGCAGNNGGTGCGGGAGGGATGGGCGAGGTTTATCGGGCTCGCGATTCGCGATTGCGGCGCGAAGTTGCGATCAAGGTTTTGCCGCAGGCGCTTTCTCTGGATGCCGACCGGATGCGTCGGTTTGAGCAGGAAGCGCTGGCTACTGCCGCATTAAATCATCCGAACATTCTGGCGGTGTTTGATATTGGCACGAGCGAAGGCTCGCCTTACGTAGTGTCTGAGTTGCTGGAGGGCGAGACGCTGCGGGAGCGGTTGCGCAGTGGAGCGATTCCGGTGCGCAAGACTCTCGACTATGCCATGCAGGTTGCGCATGGGCTGGCGGCGGCGCATGAAAAAGGGATTATCCATCGCGATTTGAAACCGGAGAATTTATTTGTCACGAAGGATGGGCGGGTCAAGATTCTGGATTTTGGCCTGGC
>PLBX01000520.1:3956-4280 GCA_003135495.1 Acidobacteriaceae bacterium
ATGGCGAAACGGCCGCGGACACGATGAGCTCGATTCTGAAGGAAGAGCCGGCGGAGTTGGCGGAGACGAATCGCAATGTTTCTCCGGCGCTGGAACGGATTGTGCATCATTGCCTGGAGAAAAATCCGGAGTCGCGTTTTCATTCGGCCAGCGATATTGCGTTTGATCTGGAACATCTTTCGGGACTGTCGGGAAGTTCGGCGAAAGTGGCGGCGGGGGCGGGAAGCGGCGGCTTCGCAAAAGTTGCTTTGCGGCGCAGGATGTTGATTGGGTCGGCGGCAGCTTTGATATTGGCCGGGGCTGCATTGGCGCTGGGATGGTGGA
>PLBX01000044.1 GCA_003135495.1 Acidobacteriaceae bacterium
TGGGCTGCGTCCCGCTTGGTGAGACTGGGAAGGTTAAACCTTGTTTCAACCAGCTTGAGCCATGCCGTGTAATCCGCGACGGTGTGCGAGACATAGTTCTTCTTCGAAAATGGGGATATCACAATCAGCGGCACCCGATATCCGGTGTAAACAAAGTTACAAGTAGGCCCGGTAGTTTTGACGCAAATGTCGGGGCCATTCGGAGGCGGCCCCGGCAGCAGATCTATAGGCTTTATTCCGTCGGGACTCACTGTCGGCTGGGGTGGAACGTGATCGTAGAACCCGCCGAACTCGTCCCAGGTGAGTATGAATACCGAGTCCTGCCAGGAAGTGCTCCGCATCAGCCCATTAATTAAGGTGGACACGTATTGCGATCCCACCTGCACACTTCCGCCTGGAGCACCGTCGTCCATGCCAGGATGTTCATCGCGTCCGCTGTTAAATCCCGCATCGATCCACGATACGGCAGGCAACGTCCCGTTTTGCGAGTCGGTCAGGAACTGCGAAACCGGCACGAAGTTCTGGGGGTACTTAGCGGCCATAGTGAATTCGTTGACGTAGCCGTCGTTAACTGGAGGCTTAGCGTAAGTAAGGTCGGTAACGTAAACTTTCCAGGTAATTCCAGCACCCTGGAGCAAATCGAAAATGGTGGGATTCGTCAGCCCACTCCGACCATACACGTGCCCCATCGAAGTGCCGGCCAGCGCATACATGTGGTTCGCCGGACTCCGCGCCATGACCGGCGAAAACCATCGGTCTGAAGTGCCGAAACTGGAGGCCATGAAGTAATAAAACGGCAGGTCGTCACCATCGTAGTACGCCATGGCGCGAATGCCGTTTGTGTCGCTGAATGGCGGCTGCTGGGTTCGCGCGTCATGGGCCGCGGATAACACGAACCCGTCCAACGTGGCCTTGGGAGAAACCGGATTGGTCAGGTTCCAATCCACATGATCTTCATCCCACGACGGACTCGGGTTTTCGATGCACATTGAAATCATGGGAAAAGAAGCAACCATTGGACTGTTGTCGTCTACGGTGCAGTCATTGGCAGGGAAAGGAAATGCTGGGTCGCAGCCGGGGTTCGTGGGAGCGGGACCTTGCAGGGGCGGGGCGCCTTCCGTAGGATTGAATTGCGCCAGTCCATCGAACGACTGGTCTGGAATGTCATTGCTGGCCCAATACTGGCGCATCGCGCCAAAGTAGTGGTCGAGGCTCCGGTTCTCCTGAATCATAATAATGATGTGATTGAGAACGGTGATGTTTGGCGAAGTGTTAAAGGTCGCCATCACTTGCTGGTTCGTGTTTATCGTCAGCACGCAGGTGGGGCTGTTACCACTACAGCCGCCCCCTGCCCAACCCACGAAAGATGAGTTCGTGGCGGCAGTTTCCGTGAGCGTTACCTGAGTCCCGGCGTTAAAGTTCGCGGTACATGTTGGGGCACAATTAATTCCGGAAGGGTTGCTGGAGATTGTACCCATGCCGGTTCCCGCAAGGCTCACACTTAATACAGGTAAAAGGTTAAAGGTCGCAGTCACTTGCTGGTTCGTGTTTATCGTCAGCACGCAGGTGGGGCTGTTGTTACAGGTGCTCACTGACCAGCCCGCGAAATATGAGTTCGCCGCCGGAGTCTCGGTGAGCGTCACCTGAGTCCCAGCCTTAAAGCTCCCACTGCATGTTGGTCCGCAATCGATCCCGGACGGGTTGCTCGCGACGCCGCCCTTGCCCGTGCCGCCCAGAATCACAGTTAGCACAGGCGAAGCGCTGAATGTGGCCATCACTGAGGTATTTTGCATCAATGTCACTTTACAGACGCCGCTGCCGCTGCAGCCGCCTGACCACCCCGCAAAAAAAGAATTCCCCATCGGAGATGCAGTGAGCAGCACTTGGGTTCCGCTAGCAAAGCTAGCGCTGCATGCTTGACCACAATTGATGCCTGCAGGATTGCTGCTGATCATCCCCCCGCCAGCACCGGCGGCTTGAACACTGAGTTGAAAGGAACCAGACGGAGAACCCGAGCTGCTGCCTCCCCCACAACCGAAAAGAACAAGGGATATCGAACTCAAACAGCAAACGAAACTATAGTATCTGTACCTGGACATAGGCCACACGTTCTTTCTTTATCGCGTATTAGTGTTGTGAATTCAGTGAATACATAAAGCGCGGACGCAAACGAATATTGAATCCACGATTCGCCCACTCGCCCTGAGGTCTGCCGCCTACCGATGCCGATTGGCATGCGCTTGTGTTACCCCTATTGTCTGCCGTCTCTTGACTCAAGCCGGATACGTCGGTCCTTGCTGTCGAGCGTCACCACGAACCGTTGGAGGATTTCACGTCCAATGTTGCCGAAAGCCATGTCGTCGATAAACCGGATTTGCGGGTGATTCATCGTGAACTGACCGAGCTTGGCCACGCCTTTCAGGGTTGCCACGGTAATATCCGACTCACCGTCCCCGGTGTTTGTTTTAGTTCTAGGGACCGCCACCGGTTTGCTCGCAAGCCGCAGCAGGTCGGCGTACCTCTCAGGAAGGTCGATGCCAGAAGCTAACCCCAAATTCAGGGCAACGTCCAGTTTCAGGCCGTTCAAGGTGAGTGGCACGGACGGCAGGGCACCCTCTGCATCCCATTCAAATATGGTCCGACCATCAACGGCAGGAAGCTCTCCACGCCGCAGTTCGATTCGCTTCTTGGGGTAATCAAGAGTGACGAGCAGACCGGGGAACGAAGCGGCATTCAGGACACCCTGAGGTATTTGGTTTCCTGTCCACACCGTGGATACGTCCGCCGAGACCGCAAGAAGACCAAAGATCTCTGCCTCTCCCAACTCGAGTTTGTCGATTCGAGTCACGGTCACTCGGGCGGGCGCAGCCGCCCCGGGTCGCCCGGCAACCGCCTGGCCCATGTCCGGGAGCCCGAGTTCGTGCGCCAGTTCCTTGCTAACCACGGTTCCGGTGACGCCCGTATCGAGAGCGAACCGGAAAGGTCCCTTACCGTTGACACGCACACTTACGACGGGCCGGCCGCCGAATAGCTCCATGGGGACGACTGTCTTCGGCACGCGAAGTTCGATTCGCGCCGGGGGCGGAGGGGCACGGCGAACGACCTCTTGAGCACTGGCAGTCGAGGTTTGCAGGAGAATCAATGCCAGAAGGCCGCCGATGCATACCGGATGTTCTTTCATTGCTCGCCCGATATATCTTTGGATACTCGACCAAGGTCGCTCTTCTCCTGCTCGGTCCCTGAAACACCGACAGGAGATCTTTGTCCTTGACATCGCCTTCGGTTTTATCGAGGGCAGCCCCACCTGAGCGATCTTTTGCTGGCAAGCAGAGGGGCACGACACGGAATTCCTTGCAAACCTTGGGTGATCGGCGCAAACATGGGATGTAAACTCTTCGTCGCGCTGCAACTCGAAGTTGCGCATGATTTCATCGAAAGATGTGCCGGTGGGAGCACCAGAAGGTTCAAACCGCCAGCCACATTCGGAGCAACCAAAACCCAAAAAATGCTGTTGCTCAATCCATACCAGCGTTCGGTTCATGGCCGCCCTTTGCGGGAGTCGGCCACAGTTTGCGGTATTCACTTTGAGTGCCTCTTGCGAAGTATTAGAGAATCCTCCTTGCCTCTCTGTCTGTGACTTTCATCACATATCGCCGCTCGTAGAAGTGAGCACGGAGCAACGAAATCGGCATTGCTGTTGTAACATCGCATTTCACTAACAACCGTCAATTAGTGCCTCCGTCAGGAAAAAGGTGGGCTGGCCGCCCCGAGCACTACCAGACTCTCCCGAAGAAAACCGTATACGATTGCAACGTCCCGTTCACGTCGGGACGAACGCCGGTTGTGTTCCAGATCGTGTTGTCGGTGTAGCTGCCGTAGTTAAAACGGAGACCACCGTCAAAACCGGAACGGAAGTGGTAATTGCCAGTGGCTCCGACAAGAGTTTGCGGGACGTTCACCTGGGAGACCGGGCCTGCGCCAGTTCCGAGCGCATTGGAGAAAGCGGTAGTGAAGGCAGCTTCAGAAGTGTAGCCAGCGACGGAAACGGCTCCTGGAAAGTATGGATAAGCTGCCGCATTGAGGTCGGGACGCCAGCCGCTGTGGGCTAGCGATCGAGCGACGTTAAGGCTGAGGCCCAGACGCTTCTTCAGTTCATATGTGGAGTGAATGGAAAAAGTCTGGCTCAACTGCTTGTAAGGAACAAGAGGTTGAGTATAGACGCCGACAGCGGCATCGTTGGCAAGCTGCATATCGGTGCGCAGATTGTCTTGTAAGTAAGTGTACGCACCCCCGATGCTCCAATTCTGCACCGGCTTCATGGTCACGAAAATAGAATCGGTGTAGAGGTGGTTCGTGCGCTGGATTACAGGGAACGACTTTTGCAGGATCATGCTGCCATCGTTGCCGACGGTGAGCCAGTGCAAGGGAGTAAAGGTAACGTCACCGTACAAGCGGTTATTGGTATGTGGGTCGGTGACATAACCCGGATCGTGCGTGCCAGTCCACTCGTATCCGACCATTGCATTCCACAATTGCGCGCTGTGGTAGTGCAGGTTCGCACCAACGACGTTGCTGAAGGTCACCGGGACAATGTAGAGAGGGTCGGTATTATCAGGGGAAGAAAACTGCGGCCACAGAGTAGAATTTGACCGCGTAATGTTGGTGCGGGTGTAGTGCGTCTCCAGGTTGAACTGTTTTGAGAAGCGATAAGCCAACTTCAGACCCGCCCAATGGCGGTGCAGTGATGGATTGCCAAAAGCGTAAAACACAGCAGGGTCAGCCAGGGAATAGGACGAGACAAACTCATTAATAAGATTTTGCTGATGATAGTCAACCACCGCTCGCAGTTGCGAAATCGGATTCCAAATTAGTGTGGCATCAGCATTGAAAGCGTTTTGGGAATGATTGTCGGTGACGAGGACTCGCGGGTCAGACGGGGTAAATGAATTATTCGTTCGCGCGTAGTTGACGTCGCCGTTGAAGGTCAGGTGATGGGAAACGGCCATGGTGATCTGCAGCGAGTCGACTTGCGTTTGATTGCTGGGCAACACGCTGTGAACATAGTAACCCGCTGGGGTGTAGGGAATGTTTTCGCTAGTGGGTATGTCGCCAGCGGTTCCGTAGATGTCATTAGGATTCTGCAGGCGGTCGTTGAAGCTGCGAAACTCATGCTGATATACGACCTTCAGAAGATTTCCTAAGTTGACTTCTGCGCCCCCGGCGATGTTTCGAGTCGTATAGTTCAGGGTGCGGTACTGGGAAGCAGAGTGGCAGTTGGCGCACCCGCTGTTGTCGATTGGAACCACCCCATCCCCGCCCATGTCGAAGTACTGCATCTGGCTGTCCCCGTCGCGCGCCTGCCAACCTCCTTTGACAAACAACTTGACCGGAATCGCTGGCAACTGAACTTTGGCGGAAGCATTGTTTATCCTGCGTTTTACTCCCAGCAATGAATCCGGAGTGACCGAGTCGATGCGAATGATGTCTGGAGAAATAATGGACGCTCCGAAATAGGAGTTGTCGTCGAGGTGACGGATGAAAGCGCGATTGTCGAGGCTGAAGTCAAGCCACTTCCCAAAGGTGATCCGCGATTTCAAGTTGTAGTCGTCCTGCGAGATTATGTCCCAGGTTGACTTGATGGTGAGGTGATTTGGAACGTTCACATAGTTGAACGACAAATCACCGCCCAGCGATTGTTGAAGGCTGTCATATTCGCCGACCCGGCCCGAGTATCCGCTGGTGCTGAGAAATCGGTATTGCGGAAGCATCACGGTGAGATGGTATTCGACGTCGGGTACATTCTCTGGCGTTTGCGAAGTGCCGGGGCTGGTCTGCTGCCCCAGCAACGGAAACGGCACTGCCACAACTATAAGTGCAACCATAACTGCAATTATGAGGAGTGCGGAAAGCCTGTTCATTGCGTAACTCCTTGCCCTAACCAGCCCTTCTAACCAGGTACTACTTATCGATGAACTTACTTCCGCCGGTTGCGGAAGGTATGTCGCTTCCATGAATTGCGTTATGACAATTGGTACAGCGGTCGACCAAGGGCAAGCTTGCGCCGTTGTGGTGCGCCGAATGACACTGCAGGCAGAGCGCAGGCTGGCTGATCGACAACATGTTCTGATTGGGCGAACCATGCGCGGAATGGCACTTAAGGCAACTCTCATTTACCGGAGCATGCTGGAAGGTAAATGGCCCCTGATATTCGGCATGGCAGTTCAAACAGAGTTGGTTAGTGTTGGATAACTTGAGGTTGTTACCGGCGTCGCCGCCGTGTGGATCATGGCAATCCATGCAACTCATCTTGGCTTCGCGAATCGGGTGGTGGTAGGGCAGATCCGCTTCGGCATTCTGCTTCTGGTGACACCGCATGCAGTTGTCATTCATCTGCCGGAGCGACTCGATTGCTCTTGGAATTCCGGGAGTCTCGCCCTGGAACTCGCCGCGGGAGTCGCTGTGTGCTGCGGCGTGAATGGTGTGACAGTCAACGCACTTGATGTCCTGCGCCTGGTGTGCGCCCGAGAACCAGTTACGGACGTGATCGGACTTGGCATGGCAACTCAAGCACACACCGTTCGCCTTCTCGGCGGAACGGTCGCGGAAGCTGATGATCTTGTCTTTCGACTCCGTGGTGTACCCGCCGGCCGCTATATGGAGACTGCCCGCGCCATGGCACTGCTCGCAGCTCACTTCCTGCATGGCGTGCTGGCTAAAGTGAAAACCCTTGGCGAGGTCCGCATGACATTGAGCGCACTGCTCCTGCCCGGCCATCTGCGCACCGGGGATGTCGACGAAATTGCTGAAGTCTTGTCGAATCTTGTCCGAGGCAGCAGTCTTAGGCTTGTTCCTGGCGGGAAGCGCAGAAGTAAGCAGTAAAGGAATGGAAAAGAAAAAAGCGAGGAGCAAAACACGTCGCCGCATAGCGATCTCCGAGAGAAGATTCAGGCTAGCTGCGGTGCAGCAAAGAAGTCTGTATCGCCAAACACCCGCATAGGTGACAAATCGTACAACGGGTTGTAATCAAAAACGTCGCATCGTGAGCTGCAAGTTCAGTGGCTTTACGTATC
>PLBX01000439.1:0-5120 GCA_003135495.1 Acidobacteriaceae bacterium
AAGCTCAGGGTCAGGATGACAACGTTAGAAAGGGAACGAAAGGATGACAAGCTCAGAGAGGGAATGAAGTAGAACGCGAAATGAAAGTTGGGGGGGAATGAAAGTTGTTACGAGTCTTACTGCGAGTCGAGGGACTGGCGGCGCAGTTTGCGATTTTCTGCGAGCAACGACATGGAGTGCATTAAATTCTGCAGGGTGACGATTCCTACTAGTTGTTGTTCGTCGACTACGGGGATGATGCTGAGATTGCGGGCGGAAAGTTTGCGGAAGGCGGAGGCCAGCGACTCCTGCCTGGCGGCAACTTCGAAGATACGATTCATTACTGCCTGAACGTAGCCATTACCGTCGGCGCGCAGGGCTTCGAGAAGTTTCTGTTTCGATACGACGCCGACCATGTCGCTGCCGCGGACTACGGGGAAATCATCCTGCAAGGTGTGGACGGCTTTTTCGAGCGCGTCTTCGAGAGTGTCAGCGGGAGATAGCGTGGCGAAGTCGGTGAGCATGACTTCTTCGAGGCGAACGCTTTGCAGGACGGATTGAAAGACCGCCGACCTTTCCTCCAGTTGTGCTCCGATGAATAGGAAGAAGCCAATCATTACCAGCCACCAGTTGACCAGTAGAATTCCAACCATCATGAAGAGGATGGAAAAAACGTTACCGATACGGATGGCGCGTTGGGTGGCCTGAACCATATCCATGCGGCGGGAAAAGATGGCGCGCAGAACGCGTCCGCCATCCATGGGGTAGGCGGGAAGAAGGTTGAAGAGGCCGAGATAAACGTTCACCCACACGATGCTGCGGTAAAGAGCGCTGGAGTGGAGCAGCGGTTTGGCGGTCACCGAAAAACCGGGTATAGCGGCGGTCAAAACGAGAGCGGCTACCCCGGCTATTAGAAGATTTACCAGCGGCCCCGTAACCGCGATGCGTATATCGCGGAGCCAGGCGTTGGCGGAGTCGGGCAGGGCGTTGGCTTCGTCGAGGATAGTAACTCCGCCGATGGGAAGCAGGATGATGCCTTTCGCGGGAATGCCTGACCCGCGAGCGACCAAGGCGTGACCCAATTCGTGCAGGACTACGCTGCCGAAAACGATGCCGACCAAAGCGAGCCCGTGCACGACGGTGTTGGCGTCTTGTGCGCCCGCTTCCATGCTCCAAACAACAAACAGTAGAAAAACGAACGTAAGATGAATGCGGATTTCGATTCCGAAGAGACGTCCGACCGGGATGGACCAACTACGCATCGACATACCTACTAATATTCTATCTGCTTAGAGTGCCGTTTATAGGCTGGAGATGCTAAAGGGGAAATCGGAAGGGCTGGGCCGGAGGGGCGATAGCGCCTCTGAAGCGACGGCGCAGATGCTTGTAGAGACGGGGCAAGCCCCGTCTCTACAAAGGCGTCGCGCAGCAAACATGGTCGTGCCGTGGAAGAGTGAGCGAAGCGTATCAAATTTATGAGGGTTATTGCTGGAGAATATCGGCGTCGTTTGCTGCGGTCGCTGCCTGGGCTTGAGATTCGTCCTACGTCGGATCGGCTCCGGGAGACGCTATTCAATGTGTTGTGTGCGGGTAATCCGGCGGCATTGGCGGATTCGACTTGGATTGATTTGTATGCGGGGACGGGCGCGGTGGGAATTGAGGCTTTGAGCCGTGGGGCGCGCATGGTGCATTTTGTTGAATCGTCAAAAGCGGCGGCGGAGGTGATTGCGGCGAACCTTAAGTCGCTGGGGATTAGTGGTGGATTTGAGATCATGAAGGTTGATGCGGTGCGGGCTTTACGGCAATTGGAGGCGTCGGAAAAATCTGCTGATTTCGTATTTCTGGATCCTCCATACTCGATGGCGGAGGAGTATGTGAAGACGCTGGCGGCGCTGGGATCGGCAAAAATTTTGCGTGAGCAGAGCGTTGCGATTGCCGAGCATGAGAAGCGGTTCGATCCGGGCGAAGTGTTTGGAGATATGCGGCGGTATCGGAAGTTGGTGCAGGGGGATGCGGCGCTGAGTTTTTATCGCTTCGTCAAGATCGTTTCAGAATGACGAAAAAACCTTAACCACAGAGGGCACAGGGGCTTTGCTCACAGAGGGACACAGGGGACGGCTCAGGGCCACAGAGACTTGATCCGGACGCTGGAGTCGCTATCGACGGGGCGGTCGTTATAATCGGAGCGCATGGCTAATTTTCCATCGGTTGACGAGCAGCTCGCATACATCAAGAAGGGCGCGGCGGAGATTGTTAAGGAATCGGAACTGCGGTCGAAGCTCGAGCGGTCGCTGGCGTCGGGCAAGCCTTTGCGAGTGAAGGCGGGTTTTGATCCTACGGCGCCGGACCTTCATCTGGGGCACACGGTTTTACTGCGCAAGCTCAAACATTTTCAGGATCTGGGACACACGGTTATTTTTCTGATTGGCGATTTCACTGGAATGATCGGCGATCCGACAGGGCGTTCGGCGACGCGTCCGCCGCTGACGCGAGAGCAGATTGCGGAGAATGCGGAGACTTATAAGGCGCAGGTGTTCAGGATTCTGAGTCCAGAAAAAACCGTGGTTGACTTTAACAGCCGGTGGTTCTCGAAATTTTCTGCCGAGGATTTTATTCGGTTGACTGCAAAGTACACGGTGTCGCAGATGCTTGAGCGGGAGGATTTTCATAAACGATTTCGTGAAGAGAAGCCGATTGCGATGCACGAACTGCTGTATCCGCTGGCGCAGGGGTATGACTCTGTCGCGCTCGAAGCAGATGTGGAATTGGGCGGCACCGATCAGAAATTTAATTTGCTGGTGGGGCGCGAGTTGCAGCGGGCTTATGGGCAGGAGTCGCAGGTGGTGCTGACGACTCCGATTCTGGAAGGCCTCGACGGCGTCAACAAAATGTCGAAGTCGCTGGGGAATGCGATTGGAATTCACGAGCCTCCGCTGGAGATGTACGGCAAGGTGATGTCGATTTCTGACGAGATGATGTGGAGATATTACGAGCTGCTGACGGATGTGCGGGTAGAGCAGATTGCGGCGATGAAGGCGGATGCGGCTAGCGGGAAGGCGCATCCGATGGCGCTGAAGAAAGAGTTGGCGCGGTCGATTGTGGCGGACTTTCACTCGGCGGATGCGGCGGCGAAGGCGGGGGAGGACTGGGCTAAGCAGTTTCAGAAGGGCGGCGTGCCGGAAGATGTCGAGGAAGTCGCAGTCAGCTACGCGGATGTTGAATGGTCCCAAGAGGATCTAGACGTTTCCCCGGATGGCTTTGTGGGATTTCAGTCGGCAGGGATCGGACCCGTGCATCTGGGCATTCGGCTCGACCGCTTGCTAGTCAAATGTGGTCTGGCTGACTCCGTGTCGGATGCGGTTAGAAAACTGAAGGCGGCCTCATCTGAGAAGGACTCAGTTAAGATTCTGGACCAGTCTGTTGCGGACCTAGAGTACGCCGAACAGCGTTCGCGAATTCTCGTTACCTTTCACGGATCATCCGCGCGGCTGATGCTGCGCGTGGGCCGGAAGGTGAAAATTGCTGTAATCCAACGTCATCTCTCCTCCTGAGTTGCAATGACTGCGCGTGGACGGACGAATGCGTCCGTCGCTATGTGGGTAGATTTGGACGCATTGTGTGCCAGGGGGTGGCTTGTTCGTAGGCGTGGGCGGCTTGCAGGAGGGTTACTCCTCGCCAGGGGGCGGCGGCTAGTTGCAGGCCGATGGGCAAGCCTTCTTTGGTGAATCCGCAGGGGATGGAGATGGTGGGGATTCCCCAGACGTTGAAGGGGCGGGTGTTTCTTAGCATTAGTAATTCTTGCGGGCGTAGGTTCTCGGGATTTTTGCGAAGAGACGCTATCGATGGCGGAGGAATCGGAACGGTCGGCGTAAGCAGCACGTCTATGTCGTTGAATGTCTCATGGATGGCGTGGCGGCTGGCTTGAAGATCGCGGCTGGCGCGGAGAGCATCGGGTGCCGAGATTTTGGCTCCTGTCTGGATGCGGGCGAGCGTTGCTGGGTCGTAAAGTTGGGGGGAGTTCTCGACGTAGGGTTTGTGGTAGGCGTAGGCTTCGGCGCTCGAGAGAGTGCGGTCGGTGGAGACTTCCAGTTTTACGTCTCGAATCTGCCAGTTCAAATCGACGAAGATCTGGATTGCTTTCTCAGTGGCGGCGGCGATATCGGGATGAAGATCGTCAAAGAAAACTTCTCGAGGGATGCCGACGCGAAGGTCCTTTGGCGGTTCATCGAAGGCGGAGACGAGACTTGGCGCCGGCCGATCGACGCATGGATTCGGGGAGTCGTAGTCGGAAAGTGCCTGCGCCATTAGAGCTGAGTCATAAACCGAGTTAGTGAGCGGGCCTACGTGATCGTAGGAGGACGACAGCGGGATGACACCTCGGGTGCTAATGCGGCCGTAAGTGGGCTTAAGGCCGACAATTCCACAAAAGGCAGCGGGGAGCCGAATGGAACCCGCAGTGTCTGAGCCTACTGCTGCAAATCCTAGACCGGCGGCTACGCTGGCGGCACCGCCTCCGGACGAGCCGCCGACGATGTACGCCGTATTCCAGGGGTTACGCACTTCACCGAAGTAACTGATCATCGAGCTGGCGCCGTAGGCGAATTCGTGAAGATTCTGCTTGCCTAAGATGATGGCTCCGGCGCAACGCAGGCGGCGGACGACCTGGGCGTCTTCCTTTGGGACGCGATCCTTGAACAGGGCGCTGGCGGCAGTGGTGGGGACGCCGGCGACATCGATGATGTCTTTGATTCCGATGGGAATGCCGTGGAGCTTTCCGAGATAATTTCCGCGGTAGATTTCGCGTTCGGCAATGCGGGCTTGATCGAGGGCGGATTCGGCAGTGACGGTGATGAAGGCGTTGAGTATCGGGTTGAGCTTCTCGATGCGATTGAGGCAGTCGTGGGTGAGTTCGACGGGGGAAATGGAACGATCGCGAATTTTACGGCTCAGCTCGCGGATGGTAAAGAGCATTGGATCCTCACTAGCAGATTAAATGATTTCAGGCTGGAGCAAAAAACTAAGGGATTACCACAAAGGCTTTACCACAGGGAACGCGGGGGTGTCACAGGGATCACAGGGAACTGGAAAGGGTTGAGCTTCTCGATTCGGTTGAGGCAGTCGTGGGTGAGTTCGACGGGGGA
>PLBX01000439.1:5155-8934 GCA_003135495.1 Acidobacteriaceae bacterium
TTAGTTGCGAGTTTTTCAGCCATGTTTGACTTCGATTTTCGCGGCGCGTTTTGCGAAATATTTCACTACGAAATAAACAACTGGGCCAGCGGCCAAGGCCCACGGGCCCCAGCGTAGCGCTATGGGATCACTGTACCGTATCACGACGTAAGTCATGGCTAGCGGCATGGCGATTACGTAGACCAGGCCTAGATTGCCGCCGGGAATGCGGAAGGCTCTGGGCAGGTCGGGGCGCTTACGGCGTAATGCCCAGGCGGAGAGAACGGTCATCACAGTGGTGGCCGCTCGCAGCCAAACGTAGATACTGATCAATTCTCCGAGCGAATTCAAGGCGAGTGAAGCATAGATTGCTGCTGAGATCAGGATGGCGATCCAGTGAGTGCCGTAGCGCGGATGCTTTCGTGTGAGGAAGGGAGGGAGGTATCCGTCTTCGGCGAGGGTGAAGGGCATGGGGGTGGCAGTGAGCATGGTGCCGTTGAGCAGGGCGACATTGCCGATCATGGCGCCGATCGTCATTAGATTGCCGAGCCAGGGGCCGCCGATGAGTTGGGCGGCGGTGGAGAAGTATCCGTCATGCCATTGCTGCCAATTACCGAGCGCCGCGAGTGCTGCAAATGGCGGGAGGAAGTAGGTGGCGATGGAGAGCGGAATGACAATGGCTAGCGCGCGCGGGTAAGTGCGTTGCGGGTTTTCGACATCTCCGGCGACGCTTGAAAGTTGCTCGTAGCCGGAGTAGAGCCAGATGCCAAGAGCCAAGCCAACTCCGAATACCTTGGAGAAGGCCTGATTTGGCGGGACCAGGGGAACGAAGGGATTGTGATGCCAATGGGCGAGGCCGAGCGCGACCATGGCGATCACTGGGATGAACATAAATAACTCGAGAGCGGTGGCAGCTTTGCCGACCATCTGGATGCCGAGGATGTTGATCCAGCTAATGACGGCGATCAGCGCGAAAGAGACTAGCCAATGCTTCCAGCCGATGATTTGAGGAAAATAAAAAGCGAGGTAGTCGGTAAAGAGCACGGCGTAAGAACCGCCCAGCAGGAATGAGGCGGACCAGTTCCACCAGCCGGCGAGGAACCCCCAGAAATCGCCGAAGGCGGCGCGGCTCCAGCGATAAAAGCCGCCTTCGACGGGCATCGCGGTTGTGAGTTCGGCGGTCACCAGGGATACGGGGACGCTTAAAAAGATTGGCAGTATCAGCAGATAAATCAGGGTCATGCCCGGGCCGCTGGTGGTGACCATGGCTTCCAAGCCGAAAGGGCCTCCGGTGGTGTAGGAGAACATTACGAAGACGAAATAAAAAAGGCTGGCTTTACGGACGGTAGAGGCCGTGGATGGGCGTGGAGCGTTCACGAGATAGGTGGCGGCTAGTGTACAGCAAAGGCAGAGTTCGTTAGTGAGGAACCCGGATTTTCGAGTGGAGGAGAGACGCGGCAAGCCGGCGTCTCTACGGGGATTTATGCGCCGATTTGCAGCGGAAGGCGCGGATGCTGAGGGTTGTGTTGCTCTTCGAGCGCGAGCAATTTGCGTTTGACGTCTAGACCGCCACCGTAACCGCACAGGGATCCGCTCGACGCGATGACTCGGTGGCACGGCACGATGATGGCGATGGGGTTCCGGTTATTCGACATGCCCACGGCTCGGCAGGCATTCGGGTGGCCGATGGTTCGAGCGATGTCCAGGTAGCTGCGAGTTTCACCGTATGGAATTTTAAGCAAAGCCTGCCAGCATGCCATTTGAAACGCGGTTCCGCGAAGATCGAGCGGGAGGGAGAAGTCACGCAACCGCCCGCTAAAATATTCGTCGAGTTCGCGGAGGTAGGGCGCGAGGGCTGCCTTGGATTCGCGGAGTTCGATGCCCGGCGGTGTTTTCTGCATTCGATTTTCGAACTCAAGGCGCACTAAGCCTTTTTTGGAGGCGGCTAGGAAGAGTGGTCCGGCAGGCGATTCCGTGCGGGCGTAGGAGAGAGTCTCCATTGCAGCCGGAGGATAGCACGGTTTACCAGGCCGCAGAAAATCGCTTGCGCTTCGGCAGTGTGACCCCAGCGGCTAAAGCCGATCCAAAGAGAGCGAGCGAATCGCAGCGGTGAACCGCTGCGCCACCCAAAACCAAGTCCGCTCAAAACCCATCCGCCCAAAACCAAGTCCGCTCAAAAATCACAAGTCCAATGCCCACTCGAAATCAATCTACACTTGCAAAAAAATGCCCCCCGCTTTCGCGGGAGGCCTTCCAGGGGAGGTACGATTCGCTGCTACTGTTGGGGCTGAGTCGCTGCGGGCGCAGGGGAGGTGCCGGTGGAAGCGAGTTGCTCCAGGTTGTTCTTCAGGAGGCTGACTTCAACGCGACCGCCGGTAATGCGCTTCGGCTTCGCTTCAGAATTCGAGGCGGTAGTGGGAACTGGTGCGTTGCCCATGCCGACGAGGTAGATGCGATAGACCGGAATCTCGTGGTTGAGNNCCGACTCGGCCATCTTCTGCGAGTTGGCGATAGCGACCTGTCCATGGCCGGACGCGAAGCCTTGGACCTCGACAACGTAACCACGTTGACTCTTCAGCGGGGTCGCCATGTCATCGAGAGCAGTTTTTGCATTCTTGCTCAGAACCGTCTGACCGGACTTGAAGATGATTTCAGTCTGGGTTGAAGGCTGATATTGGTCGATGTTGGTAACGACCTGCTCGACCGTGGTCAGGCGAGTGTTTGCCTGTTGCGCCGTTTGCTGTGCGGCTTGGGCCTTGTTGCCGGCTTCAATGGCGTGCTGATCGGCTTCATTCGCCTTGCTCGATGCAAGCTGAATTCCCTGCTGAGCGCGCGCGTCGGTGTCTTTGATGTTCCTGCTGTTCGAGGCGGTCAACTCGTCGAGTTCGTTGATGCGATCGCGAATCGGCTCAGTCTGACGGACGACGTATTTTTTACGAGCAAATGGGTTGACTCGTCCCCAGAAGCCTTCGCGCGCTTCCGGTTGCAACGGCTGTTTGCCGGTAGCGGTATCGCCCTTCGTCATTGGCTGAGACGAGGTTTGGGACGAGGACGTTGTGGACTGGGTCTGAGAGGTGGTGGCATTGGCATTATCCTGCGCGAAAGCCGGAATGGCCAGAGTTGCGGCCAGCAGCAGAACGAAGAGCGTGCAATTTTTCATTTTAGACTTCCTCCAAGTGGCGAGTGGGGAATCCACTCTTCGCGCCTTCCGGCGCGATTTTATTGCGTCGTTTAAAACCAATCTCCATACTTTGGAAGGTCCGTGCCGACGCTACGGTTGCTTACAAAGTTTTGTTACAAAACCGGCCTTGGGGACACAGGCCTACCCATACATAGAACAGTTTAGGTGCCAAATGCGCTTACGGCGTTGTACCGGATTAAGTGCTTTCTTTTCTTATATATTGTACGCGTAATCTCATTTCGACACGAATCGTGGGACGGTAAATTTGGTGTGATTGATATAAAAACTGCGTGCACGGATTTTCTCCCGCAAAATCGGAGACAAAAAGAACAACTGGACCTTGCTTCGGTATCATCCATAAATCATGCGATTAACTCAGGATTTACGACCTACCAGCGCTGCGATTTTGCCTCAGATAATGGGCTTTCTGGCTTTAATTAATTTTGCCGTCGCTGAAAATACCAAGTTCGACTTGGCGCAATTGAAGGCGCCGGATGGCTTCCACGTTTCGGTGTTTGCGCAAGATATTGACGGGCCCCGGATGTTGGTCTTTAGCCCCGGTGGAGTGCTGCTGGTGAGCGAATCGGGTGAAGGGCGGGTGGTTGCGCTTCCCGATCCA
>PLBX01000253.1 GCA_003135495.1 Acidobacteriaceae bacterium
GAGCGCGCCGACAACGCCATCAAATTTCTCAGCGACATGTTCTCCGCGCGCCTCTACAAAGTTGCGGCATCGAAGATCGGAGTCACCGACTACAAAGATCTGGTCAACCAAAAGGTTCACACCGCCGAAGAACTTTACCGCTTCATGGTCGACCAATTCCACCAGAGCCGGGCGTTCGTGCTGGAGCTGATGGTGGTGATCATCCTGATCATCGATCTGATCTGGCTGTTTAAGGGGCGTGTGCCGGTGTGAGAAGTTCTCAGTTCCAGGTTCTCAGTTTCTCTGTCAAAACAGACCCACGTAGGGACGGACGCATTCGTCCCTCTCCCCTACCTATTGACGTAAGTTCAGGGACAGGCGGGACAGTCAAAGTCAAAGTCAAAGTCAACGCCAAGGGTAGCGGACAGGAGTGTCTGCTCCACACAAAAATGCCCCGGATTCCTGCGAATCTCGGGCAAACATCAACGTTAAAGCAAAGGCAGCGGGCGGGGGCGCCCGCTCTACACGAGACTAGAAGGAGAATCTTGCCGACAGCTGTAGTTGCCTTGCTCCGTACAGTGGTGCTACGGCTAAGGGCGTGCCGAACGACGGATTCGGCGTGGCTTGGTAAAACGTCGGGCTATTAACTGGATCGGGTTGCGACGTGGTGTATTGCACCTGGTTTACCGGACTCTGCTGGAAGTTTGGATGGTTCAGCAGATCGAAAGCCTCGGCGAGAAACTTCACGCTCAACCTTTCGTTAATTTTTACAATTCGGGCTATGTTCATGTCTATGTCGGTGACGCCGGGGCCGCGGAAGGAGTTGAAGCCCTCTCCGGGGACCATCTTGAAGTTGACATTCGAAACATCGAGTTCGGGTTCGAAGGGACGGCCGCTGGCAAAGGTCATTACCGACCCCAACAAGAAGCCTTTTAAGTAATGATGCGTCGGAGACCACGTCCCCATTAACACCAGGCGATGGGGCTGATCGAGCTGGGACAAGCCGCGTTGAGCGGCCTGGTCGAATTGGTTGTAATAGCCGGTGCCCTGGTCGATTGTCTTCGAAAAAGTGTAGGATACTCCGCCCTGGAACTGCGACGCATTATGCCGGAGTGAAACCTGGAGGCCGTGATAGATAGACTTCCCGGAATTGTCGACTTCATTGATCGCGCCGAAATTTGGATTCAGATAGCCATCGATAGCGGCGTAATTAGGCACGGTATAAACTTTGCCGTTTGGCATTTGCAGAGTGTCGGTAGCTGGTGCGCCCTGCGATGGCTGAAGAGCGGGCGGGAACAGGTTGAGATCGAGGCCGAAATTCCCGTTCGCTTGTCGCGTCACTCCGTTGGAGTTTCCCAACAGTTGCAAGCCGTGGGTGTACACATAACCGACGCTGAGCGCGGTATGAGAACTAAGCTGTTTTTCGATTTGCAGGTTTCCTTGTTCCACATAGGGGCTGCGGAAATTTGGCGAGAACACGACCAGCGAAGGCGTGCCGCCCGCACCGGTGGGAAAGGAAGTGAGAAAGTTCGGATAGGTTACGATCGGGTTGCTGTTGCCATACGCGGGGCCCGCAACGAACAGGTATTGGCGATTGACGCCATTCGACGTCAGCGCCTGAGAAACGTCGAGCAGATCGGTCATGGCATAGAACAATCCGAATGAGCCGCGAACCACAGTGGTGTTTTTCTCGCCGAAAGAATATGCAAATCCGGCGCGGGGCGCGACGTTATTCTTGCTATACGGAATATTGCAGGTCATCGGGAAAGCCGGGTTGCATTGCGGCGGCTTCGGCAATTTCTGCAAATCCCAGCGCACGCCGTAGTTGAGCGTGAGATGTTTGGTGGCGCGGAACTGGTCCTGCGCGAAGAGGGCGTAGGTTGGGACCGTGAAAATCGCCGTACTTCGTCCAAAGGATTGCAGATAATATTCGAAATTTCCGGCGGGTATGGCTGGGCTCGCAGTGGGATCTCCGCCGACGTCAGTTAGTCCGGCAAAGAAGTAAGCGCCGTGAGGACCATAAACAAAGTAGTCGGTGTCGTGGTTGATGTTGATATCCACGCCCGCCTTCATGGTATGGCGTCCCAAAACCTTGGTTAAGTTGTCCTCGAACTCAAAACGACGGTCCGAAGTCGAAAGCTGAAACCGGTTTCCTCCTAGGACCACGCCTTTATCCGGATCCTGAATGACAACCGCGGGTCCGGCCGCAGCCGTGTCTGGCAAGTCAAAGTGAAAATCGTTTCCATAGTGAAAGCGGAATTCGTTCACCGTAGTCCCCGAAAACGCCGTGTGCAGTGTGAACTGGAAGAAATGGCTGGTGGCGCCGTCTGTCAATCCAATTCCATCTCCGGTTGATGTCGGAGTGTTGAAGTAGCCATGAGGACTGCGAAAACGCTGGTAATTGTAAGAAACGTCGAAAGTATTCTTGTCGTTAATTACACCATTTACTTTCCCGAATACCGTGTTCTGGTTGAAGCTTCGAGGATGGGATCCGCTGGCTGCAGTCACCAGCGATGCCACATCGGGATTATTGGTCAAATAGCCTGGCGGCAGGGTATCGAGGGCTAGGGGCGATTCATTTACGGTGAGAGGCTCGTTTCTTATTTGCGCTTCATAATTGAAGAGCCAGAAAAGCTTGTCCTTAATCACCGGACCGCCAGCGGTGCCTCCGAACTGTTGCCTGCNNTCACCGGACCGCCAGCGGTGCCCCCAAACTGCTGTCTGCGATTCGCGGGCTTTGGGATTCCCTCCTCCTCGTTCACCTTGTCGTTCGCGTTCAGCGCGGAATCCAGAATGTAGTAATAGCCGTCGCCATGGAACTGGTTGGTGCCGCTTTTCGTGACCGTGTTCACCACGCCGCCGCCCGCCTGTCCAAACTCGGCGTCGAAGCCGGTGCTGGTAACCTGGAATTCCTGAACGATATCCTCGCTGAACTGGAACGGGATACTGGTGCGCCCGATCTGCTGCTCGAAGAAGGCGTTGTTGTCGTTCGCTCCGTCGACGGTGTAGTTGTTGTAGTTTCCGGCGAGTCCATTGAAGCTGATCATGCCGAAGTCGCCATCGGTCGAAGCTCCCGGCGTGAGCTTCACAAAATCGGTGAAGTTGCGGCCGTTCAGGGGCAGCGTGCTGATCGCCTTCTGATCGACGACGGCGCTCAATCCAGATTGAGTGGTGTCCACGAGCGGGACCTCCGCCACCACAGAGACCGTCATATCTTGAGCGCCAACTATTAATTGACGCTGCAGGTTGGTCGTGGTTCCGACGTTCACCTGGACACCGCTGCTCACGTCCGTCTTGAACCCGGGTTTCTGCACCGTGACTTCGTACGAACCCGGCGGTACGTTGAGAAATGCAAAATGACCAGAGGAATCCGATTTCTGGGTAATGGATATTCCGGTGTTTTGGTTTTCAACGAGGACGGAGCTGCCTTCAACCGCCGCGCCGGAGCTGTCAACAACCGTGCCTTCGACTCGGCCGGTGGCCAGCGAAGACTGTCCATTCGCCAGTGTGGCGAGGATCAATACAAGAACAAGAACGAAAAACTGAATTCGTACCTCCTGTTGACTACTCCTGCTGATTCCCAACTGCGACATGTAGTTTCCCCCGAGATCTGATTGGCCCTGAACTGAACCATGATGTGAACACCTATCCAAATGAATCACAGATTCTACACTAAGCAAGTTTCGCGGCAGGGTTACGTAAGGCAGAGGGCGAAGAACAACAACAGCGGAAGCAACTGCGACTGCAACAACAGCGGACAGGAGTGTCCGCTCCACACGCGCAAAAATGCCCGGGATTCTTTCGAATCACGGGCATTTTGTTAGAGCTTAGAGATCGTTGTCGACGATCCGTTCGCTACCTTTAGACAGCGGTAACGTTTTCCGCTTGCCAGCCTTTGGGGCCCTTGGTCACGTCGAACTGCACGGTTTGGCCTTCTTGCAGGCTCTTGAAGCCGCCAGCTTGAATAGCGGAGAAATGCACGAAAACGTCTTCGCCATTTTGACGGCTGATGAAACCATAGCCCTTGGCGTCGTTAAACCACTTCACTGTTCCTTGTTCTGCCATTGATGTTCCTTTTTCTTGTTACTTAATTGAAATATGCTGAAGAAGATTCGCTGCTGTAGAGGTGGGGTGGCGCTGGTTGGCGGTACCGACCTGCAACTGCTTGTGAGTCACTTAGCGACTCTTAGCCTAGCATAGCGCGAAGGAAAAATGTAGGGAATATTTTTGAGGCCGCCATCGGGAGGCTGATCGACTACTGATAAGTCTTGATGAATCAGGTGGTTGGACGGCGGGTAGTGAACTCGGTGTTGGGAGACAACGAAGGCGCGGACGGACGAATCGTCCGTCGCCACGTGAGGGTTGGGGGTTTGAGGGCAGAAGATCATGATTGCATTTCTTACGCTGGAGCTTCGAATTGAGGGGGCACACTCGCTTAAGGATAAGCGGCAGGTTACTCGCAGCTTAAAAGACCGTCTACGCGGGTCGTTCAATGTCTCCGTTGCCGAACTTGACCCTGGGCCGCTGTGGAATCAGGCGACGATTGGGGTGGTCAGCGTTTCGCACTCGCGGGATTATCTGGATGGGCTGATGAAGAATGTGGAGCGAGCGGCGACTCGAATTGCCAATAATGCTGGCGCGGATGTTACGGACTCATTTGTCGAGTTTATTTGAATGTAAGCTACCAGCCACGGGCTTCGAGCAAACAATTTGATCGTGGCGGATAGCTCATGGCCCGTAGCTCGTAGCTCTTGTCCCTTTCTGATATCCTTACAGGTTTTCCTGTAGTCGAGGTGTGGTGTGGAGCATCGTGGGCAGAAGTATCACCGTGGACGGCTGAGTTCGGCCATTCGCGAGGAGATTGAAACGATTCTTGAAGGGGAGTTGGGCGATCCTCGCATTGGGCTGGCTAGTGTGAGTGCCGTGCTTATGGCGCAGGATGCGCGATCGGCTCGCGTGATGGTGACAGTTGCGGGGGATGATGCTGAGGCCGAGCGCACGCTTGAAGGACTCAGCGCCGCCAAGAATTACGTCCGGCACGAACTCGCGGAAAGGCTGCGATTGCGGCGGCCCCCGGAGCTTTATTTTCAGATTGATCGTGCGGATCAATTGGAAGGCAGGGTGGACGAGTTGATTGGACGCGAGAAGAAACGGCGGCGGAAAAGTACAGAGCCCGGCCCTTCATAGTTCTCAGTAAAGGCGCTTAGGTCTTGTTACTGAGAACTTTATCCTGCGGGCCAAGTGCTGTGAACACGTCATGTTAGAGCAAGTTTTACAGGAGATTCGGGGACGGCGGCGTTTTGTGGTGAGCTCGCATGCGCGTCCGGATGGGGATGGCATCGGTTCGGCGCTGGCTTGCGCGCGGATTCTGCGAGTGATGGGCAAGGACGCGGAAGTGGTGATGCATGACGGTGTTCCGCGTATTTATCAGAATCTTCCTTTTGCGGATCGGGTAGTCCATGCCGAGGATGTTCCCGCCAATGATGCCGTCATTCTCCTGACNNTGTTCCCGCCAATGACGCCGTTGTTCTCCTGGAGTGCGACAGCACGCGGCGCACGCTTCTCAACGGCTTCGAAGAATGTTTCCTGATTAATATCGATCACCATGCCAGCGGCCGAAACTTCGCAAACGTAAATTGGATTGATTCGAGCGTGATGGCCACCGCCGAGCTCGTCTACAAGCTGGCGCGAGCGGCATGCGTTCCGATCGATCGCGACATTGCCACCTGCCTCTACACCGCGCTCATGACGGATACCGGTTCCTTTATGTTTGAGGGGACTAATGAGCATACTTTCACCGTGGCGCGAGAACTGGTGCTCGCCGGAGCTGACCCCGCGCAGTGCGCGCGTCCAATTTATTTTGGACACTCGGCCGCAAAGATGCGTCTGCTAGGAGCGGCGCTTTCCAATTTGCACCGCGAGGGCCCCTTGGCCTGGATCTGGGTGACGCAGGAACAGATGCAGCGTTTTGGCGCGCGCGAGGAAGATTGCGAGGGACTAGTCAATTACGCGCTGTCTATAGCTGATGTGCAGGTAGCGATCTTTTTCCGCGAGCTGGCGGATGGGCGTTTTCGAGTGAGTCTGCGAAGCAAAGGCGTGAATGTTTCCGGCGTGGCCGAATATTTTGGCGGCGGCGGCCACAAGTGCGCAAGTGGCTGCCCGATTGAAGGGCCGCTGGCGGCCGCGGTCTCCCGCATTGTGGATCGCTTGCGCGCAGAGTCTATACTCTAACGCTGGCTGACTCAGCGACCGAACGACTGGCGAAGCGCGCCCCATGACGCAACCAACGAATCCACAAATTCGTGTTTACGCGCTGCTCGCGGCGTCGTGCGTCTTTTTATTTTTCTACGGGCTAGGCGACTTTGGACTGNNTATTACTGGCAGGCGATGCTGTCATTTCGCATGGCTGGAGTTAGCGACGAGGCGGCGAGGATTCCTTCAGCTATCGACGCCGTCATTCTAGTCGCAGCAATTTACTTTTTTTTGCGGCGCTTTCGTCGCGGGAGCGAACTTGACGGGGCGCTCATCGCCGCCA
>PLBX01000134.1 GCA_003135495.1 Acidobacteriaceae bacterium
ACGAAACACGTCGCATACTCCTTGCCGGTCATCTCCACATTAGAATCAACCGCGGTAATGCGGTAGACTAGCCGCTCAACAGGAAGACATAAACGATCAAGTACAGTCCGCTTCCTGGAAAAGACCCGTTCCATGTACCCGCCCAAGGGCTTCACCAGGACGGTAACGATAGCCACAAACAACACGTATTGAATTGCGCTGTAGAAATCCACCAGCCCTACTCAGAAGCAGGCCGACCGAGGCGTCGTTATATGCTTAGAAAACATTCTCTATTCGGCTTTCGCCTTGGTCTTCACTGCAATCGTTTATCAAAGCGCGAGATTTGCTCAGCCCTCCGGACCCCACTTTCAAACGGACTCCTAGCGAACACGCCCGTACCGTGCATCGAGCGCGATATTCAGTTCGAGTACGTGCACGCGCGGCTCGCCTAGAAATCCCCATTGCCGGTTCTCAGAGTTCTCAAGAACCAGGCGCGCGACTTCAGCTTCCGGAATCTTGCGTTCCGAAGCGACGCGGTGAATCTGGAACTCCGCCGCCGCTGGCGAGATATCTGGATCCAGTCCTGAACCCGATGTCGTCACCAGATCGACAGGGATGGGAGTGCCGGGATTCTCGGCTTGCAGCTTGGCAACGTCTCCATTGACGCGAGCAATCAACTGCGCGTTGGTCGGGCCCAGGTTCGAGCCGCTGGAGGCGCTGGCATCGTAGCCTGCGGCGCCCGCGGCGGATGGCCGCGAATGAAAGTAGCCCGGCCCCGAAAATGGCTGCCCGATCAGCCGCGAACCAATTACCACTCCGTCCTTCCCATGGATCAGCTGGCCATTCGCCTGCTTGGGGAAGATCAACTGCGCGAGTCCGGTCACCAGCAGGGGATACAGAATTCCCAACAGGACCGTCGTTGCAATTGTCATGAGTACCGCTGTGATCAGATTCTTTTTCATTTCTATACCAGCTCTTCCCTACACCAGCTTGATGCCGGTGATGAACATGTCAATAAGCTTGATCCCGATGAACGGGACCACCAGTCCGCCAAATCCATACACCAGCAGGTTCTGCCGCAGCAGAGATTCGGCGCTCATCGGCTTGTACGCGACCCCTCGCAGCGCCAGAGGAATCAGGGCAACGATGATGAGCGCGTTAAAAATAACGGCAGAAAGTATTGCCGACTGCGGCGTCTGAAGCCGCATGATGTTGAGCGCATTCAGCACTGGAAATGTTCCGGCAAACATTGCCGGAATGATCGCGAAATACTTGGCCACGTCGTTCGCAATTGAGAACGTGGTGAGCGCTCCGCGCGTCATCAACAACTGTTTTCCGATCGCCACCACCTCGATGAGCTTGGTAGGATTCGAATCCAGGTCCACCATGTTTCCGGCCTCTTTCGCCGCCTGCGTGCCGGTATTCATGGCCACGCCCACATCGGCCTGAGCCAGCGCGGGCGCATCGTTGGTGCCGTCGCCGGTCATGGCAACCAGCTTGCCGGCGGCCTGCTCGCGACGAATCAGATCCATCTTGTCTTTCGGAGTCGCCTCCGCCAAGAAATCGTCCACGCCCGCCTCGCGCGCAATCGCCGCCGCCGTCAGGGGATTGTCGCCGGTGATCATGACGGTCTTGATCCCCATGGCGCGCAGTTGATTGAAGCGCTCGCGCATCCCGCCTTTGACGATGTCCTTCAGGTAGATCACGCCCAGCGCTCGCTGATTCTCCGCCACCACCAGCGGAGTTCCTCCCGAGCGCGCAATCTGTTCCACGCTCGCCTGAATCTCGCGCGGCAGCGAGGTGCCGAACTGATGCAGGTATTTGGTGATGGCGTCGACCGCGCCTTTGCGAATCTCGCGGCCGTCCAGGTTCACTCCCGACATACGCGTTTGCGCGGTGAAGGGGACGAACACTGCTTCGTGCGAAGCCAGTTCACGGCCACGCAGGTTGTAGAGCTCCTTCGCCAGCACAACAATGGAGCGGCCTTCGGGCGTCTCGTCGGCGAGCGAAGCGAGTTGAGCGGCATCGGCCATTTCGGCCGCGGTGATCCCCGGTGCGGGGATGAACTCTGCGGCCTGGCGGTTCCCGAGCGTGATCGTTCCCGTCTTATCGAGCAGCAGCGTGTTCACGTCTCCGGCCGCTTCCACGGCGCGCCCGGACATCGCCAGCACNNTTGTGCTGCACCAGGCGGTCCATGCCGGCAATGCCGATCGCAGAAAGCAGACCGCCAATGGTGGTCGGAATTAGGCAGACCAGCAGAGAGACGAGCACAAATACCGTCTGTGGCGATCCCGAGTAAATCGCGAAAGGCTGTAGCGTAACCACCGCCAGCAGGAAAATGATGGTCAGGCCCGCCAGCAAAATGTTGAGCGCGATCTCGTTCGGAGTTTTCTGCCGCTCCGCGCCCTCGACCAAAGCGATCATTCTGTCGAGGAAGGTTTCTCCCGGATTCGAAGTAATGCGGACTTTGATCACGTCGGAAAGCACGCGTGTGCCGCCGGTAACCGCCGATCGGTCTCCTCCAGCTTCGCGGATCACGGGCGCGGATTCCCCCGTAATCGCAGACTCGTCCACCGAGGCAACGCCTTCGATGACTTCGCCATCGCCCGGGACAAGTTCGCTCGCGGCAACCATCACGACATCGCCCGAACGCAGCTTCGCACTCGGCACCGTTTCTATCGTCCCGTCCGCCAGCAAGCGCCGCGCCTCGGTTTCGGACCGGGCCTTGCGCAGCGTGTCGGCTTGCGCTTTGCCGCGTCCTTCGGCCATGGCTTCCGCGAAGTTCGCAAACAGCACGGTGAACCAGAGCCAAAGTGCGATCTGCAGGTTGAATGCGAAGCTCTGTTTCCCGCGGAATAACAGCAAGGTTGTCACCACGCTGCCAACCTCGACCACGAACATGACCGGATTCTTCATCATGGTGCGGGGATCGAGTTTGACCACGGCATCGACTAGCGCGCGCCGGATGATTTTTGCGTCCCACAAACTCTTGCTTTTCTTTTCTGCCATGCGCCGCCTCAGAAAGTTTTCCCTGCCATCATCTGCAGGTGTTCAAGTACGGGTCCCAAGCTAAGAGCCGGGAAAAATGTGAGCGCTCCCACGATCAAAATCACCGATACCAGCAGAACGGTAAACAGGGGCGTAGTCACCGGGAACGTACCCGCCGAAGCGGGCACCGTTTTCTTCTTCGCCAGGTTGCCGGCAATCGCCAGCATGGGAATGATCATGAAGAATCGTCCCACCAGCATCGTGAACCCGCCGGCGGTGTTGTACCAAAGCGTGTTGCCGTTCAATCCCGCGAACGCGGAACCGTTGTTCCCGGCCATGGACGTGAACGCGTAGAGGATTTGGGTCAGGCCGTGTGGACCGGCATTGCTGATACTCGATGTGCCAAATCCCTCGACCGATGAAATGCCCGTGAGTACCAGAATGATGAGCGGAAAAACCAGCGTGACCAGCATCGCCATCTTCACGTCGTAGGCTTCAATCTTCTTGCCCAGATACTCCGGCGTGCGCCCGACCATGAGCCCGGCAATGAACACCGACAGCACCACGTAGATCAGGATGCCGTACAGGCCCGCGCCCACTCCTCCAAAAACGGTCTCGCTGAGCATGATGTTGACCAGCGGCACAAGTCCCCCAAGTGGCGTAAAGGAATCATGCACGCCGTTGATGGCGCCACAACTTGCGTCGGTGGTGACGGTGGCGAACAGTGCAGAATTGGCGATGCCAAAGCGCACTTCCTTGCCTTCCATGTTGCCGCCCGGCTGTAGCGCGGTGGCGTGTTGGTCAACTCCGTGCAGCAGAGGATTGCCTCTCGACTCGGCCCAGTAAGCCGCCGTAACCCCGCACAGGAACAGAATCGCCATCGCCGCCCAGACCGCCCAGCCGTGACGCTGCGACTTAGTCATTCGGCCCAGCGTGTAGGTAAGACCTGCCGGAATCGCGAAGATGGAAAGCATCTGCAGAAGGTTGCTAAGTGGTGTGGGATTCTCAAAGGGATGGGAGCTATTGGCATTGAAGAATCCGCCGCCGTTCGTGCCCAGCATCTTGATCGCCTCTTGAGAAGCAACCGGCCCTTGCGCGATAGTCTGGTCTTTTACCGTATCCATCACCGGCTTGCCGTCTTGGCCGACCATCGGCTTGCCGTCTGTTCCAGTCTTCTGAATCTGTTGCGGTTCGATCAACTTCGCGGTGTCATAGGGCTTGAGGTTTTGCACTGCTCCCTGCGAAACCAGGAGTAGGGCATAGACGATGCACATTGGCAGCAGCACCCACAAAGTGGAGCGGGTCATGTCGACCCAGAAATTTCCGATGGTATCTTTTTCCTTGCGCGCGATGCCGCGAATGAACGCGATCGCTAGCGCAATCCCCACCGCCGCCGACGCGAAGTTGTGGTAGGCCAGGCCAGCCATTTGCGTCAGATAGCTCATGGTGGCCTCGCCCGGATAGTTCTGCCAATTAGTGTTGGTCGTGAATGACGCGGCGGTGTTAAAGGCCAGTGCGGGAGGCACGCCAGCAAACTTCTGCGGATTCCACCAAGGCAGCACCTGCTGCGCGCGCTCCATCAGATAAAGCAGCAGCATGGAGGCGCCGCTAAACAGCAGCATGCTGAGAGCGTATTCGGTCCAGCGCATCTCGTGCTCTTCATCGACGCCGGTCACGCGATAAAGCAAGCGCTCGATCGGCCGAACCACGGGATCGAGAAAGGTGCGCTCACGGCTGAAAACCTTCGCCATGAACACGCCGAGCGGCTTGGTGATCGCCAGAATCACAGCCAGAAATACCCCGATCTGTATCCAGCCATTGGTTGTCATTTCAGAAGTTCTCCGGTCTCAGCAACGCATACAGCAGGTAGACCATCAACCCGGCACTTACAATCAGCATGATGATCGATTCAGCATTCATAGCGGTTTGTCCTCAGCGAATTCGATCGCAGAATTGCACATAACCAAGCGATAGCGCGAAGAACGCTATCGCGACCACGACAAAGATCAGGTCCTGCACAGAACCTCCTCCAAGTGACGATCAAGCACGCACTAACTTTTCGTCACCATCAAAACTTGACCAGTATAGCCAAGTTCATCCGGTTCTCACCCTTGCGGAGATCCGGCGTCCACGCCTGCTGCCCATGCAGTGGAAAGCGCGAACAGCAATGCGCCCAACACCGCCAGCACCGTGCGCTTTCTCATTGCCTTTCCTGCATTCTCGTCTTGAGTCGTTCCAGGATTCATAGGGATTAGTTCTCCACTTCGGCTCACCGGTCCGCGTCGCGTGCGATCGGCTTTCCCCGTGTGTGCGCGAGGTGTCGGCTCTCCCGGATCAGCGCCACCAGGAACCACAACAAAAAGACCTCAGCGAACGCGCACACAATGAGCAAAAAATGAATTATTCCGGTCCTCTCTAGGAGGCGGCTTCCGTGCCATCTCTATTAAATTCGAGGCACCATAAAAGGGGAGTAAAGAGTTCGTAAGGAAGTCATAAAGAAAAAGGGCGCTTCCGGCTATTTAGTGGCTTGGGGCACCAGGTCGAGGCCGCCGTAGTGGAAGTAAATCGCGTGGACGAACCTCTCCGTTAGCTTAACGAAGGAACGCGCTCTCCACTTCCAGCTGAAGCGGGACATCGCGGTCTCCCCTGTTTTCTTTGTACGCGCCGGTCTGACCTACTACACTTGAACAGAGAGAGCCATGAGGAAAAGCCTGCCGTTGATGCTTCGCCACGCTATGTATAACTTGCGTGGCGGCTTTCTGATTCGCCCGCTCACCATCGCGCTGACGCTCGGTTGCGCGGGCGCATTCCTGTCGTGG
>PLBX01000010.1 GCA_003135495.1 Acidobacteriaceae bacterium
ACCAACACTCCCGACGTGCTTACCGAGGCCACGGCTGACCTTGCGTTTGCATTGACGCTTGCCGCAGCCAGACGTGTGGTTGAAGGGGACCGCTTCGT
This sequence comes from Acidobacteriaceae bacterium, assembly GCA_003135495.1. Taxonomy (GTDB): domain Bacteria; phylum Acidobacteriota; class Terriglobia; order Terriglobales; family Acidobacteriaceae; genus Acidiflorens. Next base: position 99 of record PLBX01000010.1, read on the forward strand.
TCGCCAAGAACATTGGTCCCATTGGCAATGGAATTTCCTGTGGGGCTCCGAGATGCATGGGAAAACACTGGGCCTTTACGGTTTCGGTCGAATTGGTCAGGCCATGGCTCGTCGCGGACGAGGGTTCTCTATGCGAATCCTGTATCACGCTCGTCATCGCGTCCCGGAAAATATTGAAAAGGAGCTTGGCGCGCAATGGGTGGACCGCGATGCACTCATGCGCGAATCCGATTTTCTGAGCTTGCACGTTCCGCTGACTGCAGAAACTCACCACTCCATCAGTCGGCGCGAGTTCGCACTGATGAAGCCAACCGCTTATGTGATCAATACTGCTCGTGGAAATATCATCGAAGAAGAAGCTCTGGTCAATGCTTTGCAAGCGGGCAGACTCGGAGGCGCAGGTCTCGATGTCTTTGAGCGAGAGCCTAAAGTTCATCCCGCCTTGATCGCAATGGACAACGTGGTTTTGCTGCCACATATTGGGAGCGCTACCGCCGAGACGAGGCTGCGTATGGCACTTCTCGCTTCAGCGAATCTCCTTGCCGCGCTTAATGGGCAACGCCCTCCGAACCTTGTCAATCCGGAGGCATTCGGCTGAGGAATTCTCGCTGCATCATGCGAGCAACAGTTTCATGGTCTGTAACTCATTAGGTTTCGGGTCAATCGGGAAAGTCAGATTAAGAGTCGAGTCTCGTAGGAGAAGTAATGAAAAGTCAGATCGCAAGGACGATCGCCATATGCGGGATCGTCATTCTGTATACGGTAGGGCTAAGCGCCCGCCCGTCGAGCAACAATGTCGTGGTAATCGTCGGGAACAATGCCCCCGATCTCGAAAACTTCGCTGCTTCGGAACTGTGCGGATACCTGGACAAACTCTTCGGCATCCGGATAAAGCCCACGACAAAACTGCCTGGCTCACCGGATGCCGTTTTTCTTGTCGGGTCGCCAGCCACGAATCCGCTGATTAAGATATTTCCGCAGGTCAGCGATCAAGGCGTTGTGATCCAACGCGCGGCAGGCGAGACACCCACATTAATTGTCGGCGGCGGCAGTCCGAAGGCGACGATGTGGGCGGTGTACGAACTAGCCGAGCGATGGGGAGTGCACTTTCTAAATGATCGCGACGCCTTGCCCAAAAAATCGGCATTTATTATGCCTGATCTGAACGTAAAAATGGAACCCACCTTCTGGGTACGTGCACACGGCACCACCAACGTAGATTTCGCGGATAGCGGGGAAGGTTGGGGGATCAAGGATTTTCGTCGGTTCATCGATCAGCTCGCGAAGATGAAATACAATCGGATCAACGTGGGTGGATTCGCCTGGCAACCATACCTCGAGTACGAGGTTGATGGCATCAAGCGTCAAACTGCGACTCTTTGGTATGGCTTCCACTACCCGATCACTCCCGATATGCCGGGCCGGGCTGTCTTTCCCGCAGATGCCAAAGAGTTCTGGAATCCTGACTTGCCACCCAATGGAACGCCGGTCGAACTCCTCAAGGCCGGGGTGCAGCTCCAGCACGAGCTGATTGATTACGGTAAAAGCCGCGGCATGGAGTGTGTCACCGGCGCGAGTGTCAGCGAATATCCCAAGGAGTTCGCTCCTATCCTGGGCGGGTCTGTGCCCATACACATGATTAGTCAGCTGACCACGACTCCCGGACCCGACACCAAGCTCGATGATCCGGGTTTACATAAGCTTGCGTCAACTGTTGTTCGGACTACGATTGACACCTATCCAAAAGTCGATCGCGTCAATATTTCCATCAACGAGTGGCGACAGTGGACGGATCAATACAAACGAGCCTGGGATGCGCTCGACAAGAAGTATCAAATCGGCGAGATCACCACCCTGGATCAAGTATTGGACGCAAGCGTGCATCGAGCCGGCTACGCCTGGGGTGCAAATTTCTCGAAAGCCGATCTGGAAAAGAAAGCGTCCGATGAAGTGAAGGGCGACCTTGCCTCGCTTTATTTCTTTGATTGGCTGGTAAAAGATTCCGGCGCGGTCAGTGAGAGCAAGCGTCCCGATATGAAGTTTCTTTATTGGGGCTTTGCCGAAGAATTGTATCCAATTTTGCCCAAAGTTCTACCGCCAAACTCAGAACTGGAAGTGATGCCGGATAACTTCCTAACTCACCTTTTGCAGCGGCCGGGCATCTTGACAACATTATCGGGCGGCCCGATCAAGCCGATCATTAACCTAACCATGGATGACGACAACATTGGAATCATCCCGCAAATGACCACTTCGTCACTACAAAAAGTGTTGGAGATTCTCCGCAAAACCCACTGGGAGGGAATTGTCGCTCGTGAGCGCTTTCCTGGCGATCACGATACGGAGAGGGCTTACCTAGCACGCGCGGCCTGGGATCCGACTGCCGATCCCGATAAGATCGTATCCGATCAGCTCAAAGCCGTCTGCGGCGAGCGTTGCGGAGAAGAACTCACGACCACCATGCACAGCATTGATGCGGCCACCATTGTCTGGGAACGCGACGACGAACACTTTTCGTTTCCGGTGCCTAACATGCTGATGAAATATTGGAAAGCCGGCCCCTTGCCCGACTACCTGGAGGAGAACCGGAAGAACTACGAACAGGGATGGAAGGCAGCACAGCGTGCCGTGTCCGCCGCCACCCCGGAAGGCAAAAGCGTGGCCGAATTCTGGGCGAAAAGGATGGAATTCTCGGTGAAGTACATCACTGCGGTCGAGTTCGTTCGGCGTGCCGCAACCGCCGAGGAGGCGCATCAACCTCAACAGGCGGTGGAAGAGGCGACGAAAGCGCTCGTTTTCCTCCGTGAATCCATTGAAGCCTATGCGGCGGTCGCGCGCAATCAAAGCGATCGCGGGNNCGCGGATCGATTGCCGTGGCGGTTGAATACGGCTACCGTCCCTTGGAAAAGAAAATCGCAGAGTTAAAGCAGCATACTGTCACCGGGGCCTCTCTCAATCTGGGCGGCTCAAAGCCCAACTAAGCATTGCAGCGAAGGTTGCCGGAGGGCACGCATGAAGACCATTTTCATCGCATGTTTAGCTTTGTCCAGCCTAGTCGCGTATGGCCAACATTCTGACCCGGTTTTTGAATGGGCCGTCGCCGCCTCGGGATACAGCTACCATCCCAACATTGTTTATAAGAGGGCGAACGGCCAGGACATCAAACTTGACGTGATTTCCATTGACCCGCCGAGTCAGTCCCGGCCCACTCTGCTGTATATCTACGGCGGGGGCTGGGTCAATGGCACTAAGGGAAGCGTGACGCTGGCTCCTCTCCCGTATCTTGCCCGGGGTATGAATGCAGTCGTCATTGACTATCGCCTGGCAGACAATGGCTTGGCGCCGGCTGCGGTGGAAGACTGCCGCTGCGCCTTTCGCTGGATCTACACCCATGCCAAAGAGTATGGCTTCGATACCAGCAAGATAGTAGTGGCAGGCGAATCCGCGGGTGGCCACCTTGCGCTAATAACAGCGATGCTGGATGCTAGCGCGGGATTCGACAACGAATGCCCGGCGAAGGATGGCGATGCGCCCCTCAAAGCCGCAGCTGTGGTGTCCTATTCCGGGCCCACCGATGTCGCCGACATGCTGGAGGGACCAAATCAACGGTGGTATGCGGTGAAGTGGTTCGGTAGCCTCCCTAACCGCGTGGACCTCGCGCGCCGTCTGTCGCCAGTGAACTACGCTCGCCCCGGGCTTCCGCCTATCATTCTGGTGCACGGTGACAGCGATCCCCACGTCCCGTACGCACAAGCGGTGCGCTTGAAGGAAGCTCTTGATCACGCCGGAGACCCCAATCAGCTCATTACGCTCCATGGCCCGATTCATGGATGGGCGGTTGAAAAGGAGTTGAACGTCGAAGAGCAGGTGTTTGACATGCTAACGAAGTACGGAGTTTTTGCGCACTAAGTTTGACACACGGGTAAGCTCCAAACTTTCTAGGAACATTGCGGGAGAATCTCCGCCAGTCTTACTGCCACTCTCATGCGAAGCAAAAGTGGCAAGAGCAATTGATTGACCGAGGTCTGAAATGCCGTCTAGGGGACAGGTGGTCATTACCGGTGGAGCGCGCGGGATCGGCTTTGGCATCGCGAGGGCGATGCTGGATGCGGGCTACCATGTCACCGTGACGGGGCTCTCCGGCGAGGAGGTCGCCGCCGTACCCCATGACAAGTGCCTTTCGGCCGTCAGGCTCGATGTCACCAGACCGGAGTCGATCGCGGATGTGATGGCTCGCTTCGACAAACTTGCCGCGCTGATTAATTGTGCCGGCGTGATCTTTCGAGATGGTGCCGAATACGAGATCAGCACATTTCAAAGGGTCATTGACGTCAATCTCACCGGAACCATGCGCATGTGTGTCGCCGCTCGCCCGAAGCTCGCGCGTGCGGGCGGCACAATTGTCAATACCGCGTCGATGCTCTCATTTTTCGGCGGCCCGCTAGTGCCTGCCTATACTGCCTCGAAGGGCGGTGTCATGCAATTGACGAAGTCTCTGGCCGTTGCCTGGGCGCCGGACGGCATTAGGGTCAATGCCATTGCTCCCGGTTGGATCGCGACTGAGATGACCCACAGTCTGGTCGCGGATGACACGCGATTTGCCAGCATCGTTGGACGCACTCCGCTCAAGCGCTGGGGCGAGCCTGCTGACGTTGGTGGAGCCGTCGTCTTCCTTTGTTCCGAGGCGGCGCGCTTCGTCACCGGCGCGATATTACCCATCGACGGCGGCTATGCCGCAGCGTGATATAAGGAGGTCGATCATGACAGATGTCAGTATCAACCGGTCAGATCTGGCGCGGGACGAGGCCCGGGCGCGTATTCCCTACCGGTATCCGCAACCCAAGGAAGGGGCTCCCGAACTTGTCGTCCCCCATGCGATCCCGCAGGACGAGCGGCTATGGGTGCCGCAGCAAGAGAACGTCTGGTTTCGCCCGCTCTGTCTTTCAGCAACCCGTGGCTATTGGATGAATCTTCTGCGCGTACGCAAATCCGGCGTCCTTTCCCGACATCGCCATCCGCAGCCCGTCCACGGCTTCGTGTTGAAGGGTAGCTGGCATTATCTGGAGCACGACTGGACTGCTACCGAAGGATCTTATGTTTACGAGGCTCCCGGCGAAACGCACACGCTCGTGGTCGAGCCCGATGTCCCGGAAATGATCACGCTGTTTCAGGTGAATGGAGCCATGATCTACGTCGATCCCGACGGGGCAGTGCTCGGCTATGAAGATGTGTTTACAAAAATCGATCTTTGCCGCCGGCACTTCACTGCCGCGGGACTCGGCGAGAACTTTGTGGAGCAGTTCATTCGCTGAAGCGGAGGAGCGACAAACGAGATGACTGATAAGAAATTCGAGTATCGATCCGCAGCCTGGTTTGGAAAGCTGGATAAGGACGGGTTTGTCCACCGGTCCCACATGCGGAACCAGGGTTTGCCAGACCACGTCTTCGACGGACGGCCCATCATCGGGATCTGTAATACATGGTCCGAACTTACACCGTGCAATGCGCATCTGCGGGAAATTGCCGAACGGGTCAAACGCGGCGTCTGGGAGAATGGGGGCTTTCCTGTGGAGTTTCCGGTTACTTCCACCGGCGAGTCCAACATGCGTCCCACCGCGATGTTGTTCCGCAATCTGGTCAGCATGGATGTCGAGGAGTCGATTCGGGCAAATCCAGTGGATGGCGTCGTTCTTCTATGTGGCTGCGACAAGACCACGCCCGCCCTGGTCATGGGGGCGGCCAGTTGCGATGTCCCCGCCCTGGTCGTTTCGGGCGGACCAATGCTCAATGGCAAGTACCAGGGCAAGGACATCGGCTCCGGCACAGATCTGTGGCGCTTCAGCGAGCAACTTAAGATTGGCGCCATAAACCAGCGAGCCTTCATGGAAGTCGAAAGCTGTATCGCACGTTCGGCGGGGCACTGCATGACCATGGGAACCGCTTCAACCATGGCCTCGATGGTCGAAGCGCTGGGTCTGGCACTCCCGCACAACGCAGCCATTCCGGCGGTGGATTCTCGTCGTCTTGTTCTTGCCCACACAGCCGGCCGTCGCATTGTCGAAATGGTGCGCGAGGATCTGCGTATCTCGAAGATTCTCACTCGCAAAGCATTCGAGAATGCAATTCGCGTGAACGGAGCCGTGGGTGGCTCGACAAATGCAGTCATTCATCTACTGGCTATTGCCGGCCGTATCGGTGTAAAGCTCGTCCTCGATGACTGGGACCGATTGGGCCGAAACATACCCACTCTCGTGGACCTTATGCCTTCGGGCCGATTCCTGATGGAAGATTTCTATTATGCGGGAGGCCTACCGGCGGTCATTCGTAGCTTGGCCGAGCAAGACTTGATCCATCGCGATGCTTTGACTGTAAATGGTAAGACCATCTGGGAGAACTGTCAGGACTCCCCCAATTGGGACCAGGAAGTAATTCGTCCATTTCAGCGTCCGGTCGTCGAACACGGCGGTATCGCGGTGCTGCGGGGCAACCTGGCGCCTGAGGGCGCCGTGCTCAAGCCTTCAGCAGCATCGCCGCATCTCTTGTGTCATCGCGGACGGGCGGTGGTGTTCGAAAACATCGAGCACTATAAAGAGCGCATCAACGACCCCGCATTGGACGTCGATGAGAGCTGCATTCTCGTACTGAAGAACTGCGGGCCCAAGGGTTATCCTGGGATGGCCGAAGTCGGCAATATGGGCTTGCCACCGAAAGTGTTGAAACGCGGCGTCACCGATATGGTGCGAATTTCAGACGCCCGCATGAGCGGGACTGCATTCGGAACAGTTGTGCTCCACGTGTGTCCGGAAGCAGCGGTCGGCGGAAGTTTGGCGCTCGTGCGTGACGGCGATCTGATCGAGCTCGATGTCGAGAAGCGTCTGCTGCATTTGGAAGTGTCCGAAGAAGTACTAGCCCATCGGCGCGCCGAATGGCGTGTGCCTGAGGCTGAAATGGAGGGCGGGTATCAACAGCTTTATGTTCAGCACGTTACGCAGGCCAGTGTGGGTGCCGACTTCGATTTTCTGGTCGGTTGTCGCGGCCACGCGGTTCGGCGTGAATCTCATTAGTTCTGACATAATGTCGGTGTGTCCTGGAGTTCTGACATAATGTCGGTGTTCCGGTTCGAAGATATTTGTTTTTAATAGGTTGGACTCTTTGTCCTTGCTGCAAGAGCCAACCCAGTCTGCCGCCGCTATCGTTTTGCCTATTTGGTAAAACTTTAGTACTAAAGAATGATGTCAGTAATGTCAGTGAGATAGTACTGATATTTATTTCATTATGAACTAACTCTTGACATCACGAAATCTCCGCTGTATACACTGACTTCGTCTATTCGGGTAATTGGAAAGCTATCATGCCCAGGAGTTGGCGTAGTTCTCGTTGGTTCAATAGAGATGACGAAGTTGGCTTCAGCCACCGGGCTGCGCTCCGCTCGGAGGGCTACACTCCACGATCGTTCGAAAACCGGCCTGTGGTGGGGATTTGCAATTCGTGGAGCGAACTCAACAATTGCAATCTCCATTTGCGAGCTGTTGCTGATGCGGTGAAGCGCGGGGTGTGGGCCGCGGGCGGTTTTCCTTTGGAATTCATGACCATCTCCCTGGGCGAAGAGCTGATGATGCCCACGGCTATGCTCTACCGCAACCTTATGGCGATGGACGTGGAGGAGATGGTCCGCTCCCATCCTATGGATGGAGTGATACTGCTTTGTGGATGCGACAAAACCACTCCGGCGCAGTTGATGGGTATTGCCAGTATTGACGTGCCTGCGATCCTTGTTCCAGGCGGTCCGATGCTGAACGGGATGTGGCGAAACAAGCCGGTGGGCTCTGGAACCGACCTCTGGAAAACCTGGGATGACAGGCGGGCTGGCCGGGTCAGCGATGAGCAATGGGAGGAACTGGAAGCATCGATATCCCGTAGTCCCGGTCACTGCATGACCATGGGAACCGCCAGCACGATGACGAGCTTGGCGGAAGCCTTGGGAATGACGCTGCCCGGTTGTGCGAGCATTCCCGCAGCGGATTCCCGACGCTACGCCATGGCTGAGTCAAGCGGTCGACGGATCGTTGAACTCATCAACGAAGATCTCCGGCCTTCGCGTATCATGACGCGGCTCGCCTTTGAGAACGCGATTCGAGTTTTTGCGGCTTTAGGTGGATCCACCAATGCGGTAATACACCTTATAGCGATTGCTGGCAGGCTGGGCATTCCTTTACCGCTTTCAAGATTTGACGAGCTAGCCCGTTCCACCCCCACCATTGCCCATATTCAGCCTTGCGGGAAGTATCTGATNNCTGATGGAAGACTTCTACTACGCGGGAGGAGTGCAGGCACTCATGAAGGAGATGCTCCCGTTGCTTCATGGAAACGAGCTGACGGTAAGTGGCAAGACGATTGCCCAGAACGTGGAAAGAGTGGAGTGCCACAATGCAGACGTGATTCGACCGCTTGTGCAACCCTTGTATCCAGATGGTTCTCTCGCGGTGCTGCGCGGCAACCTGAGCCCGAACGGCGCCGTCATAAAAACTTGCACCACCTCTCCTAATCTGCTTCAGCATACCGGGCGCGCCGTGGTCTTTGAGAGATATGAGGAGATGTTGCAGAAAATCGATGATCCTGCCTTGGATGTTGATGAAAACTGTGTGTTGGTGCTCAAGAACGCAGGCCCGGTGGGTGGACCCGGGATGCCGGAATGGGGCCAGATTCCAATTCCGTCGAAGCTTCTGAAACGCGGAATTAGGGACATGGTCAGAATCAGCGATTCTCGGATGAGCGGGACCAGTTATGGCACAGTCGTGCTTCACATCTCCCCGGAGTCGGCGATTGGCGGTCCTCTGGCAGTAGTCAAAAACGGCGACTCAGTGAAGCTCGATGTTGAGAACCGGCGACTGGATCTCCTCGTGTCAGAGGCGGAACTGCGCGGCCGGATGGAGGCGTGGTGTCCTGCTCACAAGAAATACC
>PLBX01000326.1 GCA_003135495.1 Acidobacteriaceae bacterium
TGCAGCCGTAAGTCTTCGATTGAGCAGAATTCCAGCCATGATCAAGCTGAAGATGACCGCCGCGAACAGCAGTAGCCAGCCCCAATATTGGGACGGATGGCGCAGAACACAGACGAAATGGCGTCCATAGTGATCGGCGACGATCGCGATGAATGTGTAACGTGCACTCCGGCAAATGATCACTACCGTCAGAAATCTCCCGACACCGTAGTCCGAAGCACCTGCGGCCGCTTCGCCCTTTGGGTTCTATAGGGGCGCCGTTCCCATCATGGCTTCCGATCTCTCGATGCTCCCAAGTAGCGGCATTTATACGCAGCTTTGTGGCGATGCGCACGTTCAAAATTTGGGGGCCTTTGAGGGACCAGACGGACGGCTTATCTTCGACATTGACGACTTTGACGGCGCCAGAACTCCGTCGCAACCGAACCGATTCGAACGTGATCCCGTTTACCTTCACACGTACTTGCCGCACATCTGCTCGATTAGGCTTATTCATCCGCCCTCCAGAATTCGGGGAGCAGAGAGAGCCTTTGCGACATTACGTAGGTCACTAAAGCCGATCATTTGGCGTTTTCCACTTGCACAACTTGTGGTAGTGTATCTCTTGATACGCTTAGACATGTCGTATCACCGTTATGACAATTGACTATTACAAGATTTTCGTTGAGTTGGACGAACGCCGCACTGAGTTAACGAAGCAGCAAAAAATGGTTGAGGTGGAGCTTGCGAAACTCACGGAAACCATTCAGCCCATTTTTAAGATGCTGACTCCCGCCCAACAGCGGAAAGCGCAAAAAGTGATTGAGCGCATTGAAGGTCCGAAAGGCGGACTGAAGCAAGGTGTAGTGATGGCTCTGCGAGCAAGTACAAATGATTGGCTTACACCTCCTCAAATTCGGGATTACCTGAAGAACATTGGGTTCGACTTTGGGGCTTCCGGTTCTCGTGGTTTGGCTTCGATTGGGACTACCTTGAAGCGAATGGTTCCGGAGGAGGTTGAGACTAAAGCTGTAAGTGGCGGGCAGATGGCTTACAGACTTCGAGGCTACAGTGGAATTGCTGTTGGCGATGCCGTGATGACATTCTTGGAAGACATGCAGCATCTCCCGGCTTCGCTCCATAAGCCGCGATCGCCGGGTGTTTCCCTCTTGAACGAAGCACCCCAGCGCATTGACACTCCCCCGAGCATTGAGAACGCCTTCGAGCGAAGTCTTAGAGACAAGAAATGACTTTGGTTCCAAATGCGAAACGCCTCCGCTCGCGCTGATAACACGGAGCGTTTCAGAAGCGGGAGCCGACCGGAACGAGGCCTAGCAAGAGCAGATCATCTCCCATGTGCCTTCGGCAATCCGGTCCAGCCCGGTAATGAGTAAACGTTATGAATGTGAAATCGATGTCAACAGGGATAGATTGCTCGCAGCCAACTGGCGCTGAGATTCTGGACACTCTTTCGAGTGAGCAGCGCAGAGAGTGGTTCGCATCCCTCGGCGACGATGAAGCGGAAGCCATTGTCCATGACTGGGAATTCTGGGCGCGTCCGAATCAACTCGAACCTAACGCCAGGCCTTGGGTGAATTGGCTGGTTCTGGCCGGACGAGGATTTGGCAAAACCCGCATGGGAAGCGAGCAGGTCCGCAAATGGGTCAAGAAGTTTCCCATCGTGAATCTGATCGGTGCGACGGCGGCCGATGTGCGAGATGTGATGGTCCAGGGCATCGGTGCCGGCTCGGCGATCATGGAAGTCTGCCGCGGAGATGAGCGGCCAGTCTATGAGAAAAGCAATCGCCGCCTGGTGTGGCCGAATGGTGCAGTGTCACTGCTGTTTTCCGCCGAAGAGCCGGAGCGACTTCGCGGGCCGCAATGCCACAAAGCTTGGTGCGATGACATTGCCGCCTGGAAATATCCGTCTCAGGTCTGGGAGCAATTCGAGTTTGGCTTAAGGTTAGGATTGGACCCACAGGTTGTTGTCACCACCACTCCGAAACCAACCAAACTCATCAAGGAGCTGGTCGCGAACCGAGCGACGGTCGTCACGCGCGGCTCTACTTACGACAACAAACGGAACCTCGCGAAGAACTTTTTCAATTCGGTCATTCGCAAGTACGAAGGCACGCGGCTCGGCCGGCAAGAGCTGATGGCCGAGTTGCTCGATGATCGTCCCGGCGCCCTGTGGACCCTGAAAGCAATCGACGCGGATCGCGTGTGTCAATGTCCTCTGCTCACTCGCATTGTCGTTGGCACAGACCCAGCCGTCACCAGCGGCGACGATTCCGCTGAATGGGGGATCCTCGTCGTGGGCATGGGACCCAGTCCCAACGGCCGAGTCTGGCCGCCACACTTCTATGTGATCGACGATTTGAGCGGCAAGTTCAGTCCGAACGACGCCGCGAAGCTGGTCGTCCACGGCTACCAGGCCCACAAGGCCGATCGCATCGTTGCCGAAGTGAATAACGGCGGCGACCTCGTCGAAGCCGTCCTGAGGAACGTCGATCACAGTTTCGCCTACAAGGCCGTGCATGCTTCGCGCGGCAAGCTGACGCGTGCCGAACCGATTGCTGCGCTCTATGAGCAGCATCGCGTTCACCACGTCGGCACCTTCGGCGTGCTCGAAGACCAGATGTGCGACTACGTTCCGCTAGTCTCGAAATCTCCCGACCGGATGGATGCCCTGGTGTGGGCTTTGACGGAGTTAAGCGCGGAGCAGGAACAAGAGTTCGATGTGGAGTATTCCGAGCTGCGGCCGATCTCGCCGGATCTTGATGCTTTCGACCAGCTGAAGTCTTGGGTGAGGTGATGGGACGAATCTTTCGAGGAGAAGGAGTTTTCAGCGAATGTCACTAAGTCAGCTGCAGGTTATCTACGAGGAGATTCAGAATCTGGTTGTATACGCGAGAAACGCGCGCACTCATTCCAAACGCCAGATTCGTCAGATCGCCGAAAGCATCCGCACCTTCGGCTTCACCAATCCCGTCCTTGTCAATCGCTCGCGAATGATCATCGCCGGTCACGGTCGCGTTGACGCGGCCAAACTGTTAGGGATGAAGAGCGTTCCGACGATATGCCTGGAGAACCTTACCGAGGACCAGATCCGGGCCTACATTCTGGCCGATAACCGGCTGGCGGAGAAAGCGGGCTGGGATAATTCGATTCTCGCCATTGAACTGCAGCATTTGACCTCCGTCGACCTTGGGTTTGAGGTCTCAATCACTGGCTTCGAAGTAGGAGAAATCGATCTGATTCTGCAGGAAGCAGGCCAAGAACAAGAACAGGAAGAGCCGGTAGCGATCAGCTCTGGTCCGGCCATCACGAAGCCAGGAGACATCTGGTTGTTAGGAGAGCATCGTCTGATGTGCGGCGACGCTCTCGAAGAATCGACCTACTCTGCGCTCATGAATGGCCAAAAGGCGGATGCTGTCTTCGCAGACCCTCCGTATAACGTAAAGATTGATGGAAACGTCTGCGGCAAGGGAGCGATTCGGCATCGGGAATTTGCGATGGCTTCGGGGGAGATGAGTGAGCCTGAGTTTTTCGATTTCTTGTGCCGGGCAGTGTCTCTGTTGGAACGTCATAGCTCGGATGGTTCCGTTCACTTCATCTGCATGGATTGGCGCCACGCAGCAGAGGTCTTGCTGGCAGGCAAGAAAGCATACGACACGCTCCTCAATCTCTGCGTTTGGACGAAAGACAATGGCGGAATGGGTTCGTTTTATCGCTCCCAGCACGAGTTGATTTTCGTATTCAGAAAAGGAAAGGAGCTGCATCGCAACAACGTTCAGCTGGGAAGATTTGGGCGTAATCGCACCAATGTGTGGCGCTACCCTGGTGTAAACACATTGTCGAAATCAGGACGTGAAGACAATCTGTTGGCCCTGCATCCGACGGTGAAGCCGGTGGCGATGATTGCCGATGCGATTCTCGATTGCTCGGCGCGTGGCGACCTCGTACTCGACAACTTCTCTGGTGTTGGTTCAACCCTTCTCGCCGCAGAGAAAGTCGGCAGGGTGTGCTACGCGATCGAGATTGATCCGTTGTATGTCGACACCGCGGTCAAGAGATGGGAAACACACACGGGAGAAAAAGCGCTGTGCGCCGCGACGGGAGAGTGCTTCGAACAAGCGGGGGTGACCCATGGCTGATGAGATGGAGTATGAAGTCGGCTACCGGAAACCACCGAAAGCATTTCGGTTCCAGAAAGGGCGCTCTGGCAACCCGAGTGGGCGCCCTCGGAAGGTCTTCAGCACCGCAGAGGTACTTTGGCAGATTGCGAATCAGAAAGTTTTGGTCCGCGGGCAAAATGGCGCCAAGTCTATAACCATGCTGAAAGCTATCTTTACCCAAGTGGCGAATAAGGGAGCCACCGGTGATTTGAAAGCAGCGAAGACTTTCTACGAGATGCTGACCCACTCCCCCCTCGTAGGCGCAACCCAGAAGGACATGGAAGCTACGGCTAGCAGTGCCAAAGCCAAACTTTTCGCCTTGCTCGAATCCCGTAACGACTCTCTCGCCGAGGGCGCGGAGAAACGCGATCAGCTCTCTGGTCGACCGAATACGATCGCGCCTGAATGCAATATAAGCGGAGAAGCTAATGAGGAATTCGGTCGAAGGCAACCGCAATTCCCGTCTGTAGGCGAACACTATTCCGCTGGACCGCTGGATCATCGCCCAGCACTAAACTCCACGAGCCAGTTGCCTCCAGGATTGCCCGTTCCACCGGGGGGCGGGCATTCGCCGCCCTAGCCAGGCACAGGGCAGTTGCGCCATCTCAAAACCGTACCGAGGATTCGAATGTCTTCCTCTCCGCTACTGTTTCAAACACTTACAGACCGCACCTGCCGTTTCACCTGCCGTTCAACGCTAACGCCGTTACTTTCCCACTAGCTAGGGCCATATCAGCCGTCGCCGCAGTTCCGTAAACGTTCATCGTCGTTCTGATGTCCGCATGGCGCATGAGCTTTTGCTGTACGCCGATTGGAGTACCGACCGCATCCAACCATGATCGGTGGGTGTGGCGGAACGTATGGGAACTGACGTGGCCGATGCCAGCCTTGCCCCCCGAGCAATCTGCGGAACTGCTGCGCGTCTCCATTCTCGATGTGCAGGCGTTCCGGGAAGATATGCTGGCGCGCCGCGCGGCTCCCAAAACCATGAACCGGCGAATTTCCTCGCTATCCTCTTTCTATAGGTATCTTGCCGGTGCTGCTGCCGAGATGCGGCTGCCGATCACGGTGCCCAATCCCGCGCATGCGCAATTTGTTGCGGAAATTAGGGGATAGGTAGAATTGGACGCCGACATCAGCGCGGACGCTGCCAAGGAGCACCCGCGCGGCTTGCCATTGAAGCTCTCGCAGTACCCGTTCTCCCACGGACTCCCAGGCTCGATGTACAACGTCTTCGTGCCCACCTTACCCAGCCCACTTCCGCAACTCCTCGGCAATGGAGTAAACATAACTTGGCCGCTGGAACTTACGGCAACTATGCAGTCAGGGTTGGAGAAAATGCTGGGGGACGTGCTGGCAACAGTGATTCAATGGCTATCGCCGATTCAGGCCGTTTGCCGCGCTCATCGAACGCTTGGCAAAGCTGAGCCACAAGGATCGTCAGCTTCGCCCCGTCCATTTCCTTACTGACTTGCTCTGCAATTGATTGCCAATTTACGTCTCGACGGTCTGTGTCCATTAATGGGACTCCGTTTTTTTAGGGGATTTCCCATAACATTACTTTGATTCCCAAACTGCGTCTGAGCAAAATTGCACACCAGCCACCACGCTGGTTTAAGGAAAAGCAATCTTGGTAACAAATTTGGTAACAAACGTGGTAAAAAGAGTAGATTACTGGTCAATTTAACATCGGGAAACCTCTGAAACAAAAGCCTTTTAGTTAGCTCTCGTGGGCGCGGGCAGTGCGCGAGGGTATTATCGTTTCCTTGCAATTCTCAGGTGCACACAAGTATTGCGTCCGTTAAGGTGTTCCGCTCGGGATGAAACGAATGTCATCGATTGTGCCAACATTTTTCGCATATCCCTCTTCGCCTGAACTTGTAGCTGAGACAGTAGAGCGCGCCGTAGACAATTTGAAGGAGAAGTCAGGCGTAACGGTTGTTCACACTTGGCGAGAAACTGATATCGCTGGCCGTTTTGTTGCTGAACAAGTGTTGAACAAGATAAGTGACGCCTCGGCTTTGATGGCAGATATTACGCAACTTAATTTCAATGTGGCATATGAACTGGGATTTGCGCTCGCGAAGGGGAAAAGGGTTGTTCTGACCCGCCACAAGGGAGTTCAAGCCAAACACCCCCTTGCTGCAGACGTTGGAATCTTCGACACGCTCGGCTATCTTGAGTACCAGAACGCCACGGAGCTAGAAACTATCATTCGCGGCGTGACCGACCCCGCGCCCTCACTCCGCAATGTCTATCCCCTCAATCAGAATGCTCCAGTTTACCTTATTGCGGCCCTTCTCCGAACTGACCAGGTAACGAGAATAATTTCTCGAGTTAAGAAGGCGCGGCTATTCTTCAGGAGTTTTGACCCGCAAGAATCTCCTCGACTCTCAGGAAGCGAGGGCTTCGAGCAGATTGCTCAGTCTTTTGGAGTTCTCCTCCACCTCCTGCCGGAACATATTTCAGATGCCTCTATTCACAATATACGAGTTGCATTTCTAGCGGGATTAGCAGAGGGTTTTGAAAAAGTATTGCTACTTTTGCAGGATGGCGAGGAACCGGTTCCGGTGGACTACCGCGATTTGGTTACCGTCTTCATGCACCCTTCCCAGATCGACGATGCAATTGCGGATTTTGCTCCCAAGGTCATGGAGGCTATGCAGGAGACGCGTTACTTTGCCAATCGACAAGGAACAGAGTCTTCTCGAAAGGCTTAGTTTTGGCGCATCAGCAGCCGAGAACGAATTTCGCGAGCTGTCGGGCTACTATTTGGATACCGATCAATTCCAGCGCGCATTACGTGGTGAAGTTCGACTCGTGGTGGGGCGGAAAGGTTCTGGCAAGACG
Organism: Acidobacteriaceae bacterium; assembly: GCA_003135495.1. Taxonomy (GTDB): domain Bacteria; phylum Acidobacteriota; class Terriglobia; order Terriglobales; family Acidobacteriaceae; genus Acidiflorens. The sequence goes on from PLBX01000326.1 coordinate 7,008, forward strand.
GCAATATTCGCGCAGGTTAGAGATCGGACACGGCAAAACACCCAAAATATTGTTGTCGATCTTCGTCCAGACGGGTATCAGTTGCTCAAGTTTAAGGAAATGGTCTTGAAATATCTAGGACCAGGTGCCCTTGAGCATACGGTGACAGCTTTTTGGGAATACCTTCTGCTACTGGAAATATGCCACAAGCTTCTTCAGAAGGATCGTACGATGCACACCCGTGATCGCCGCCTGTTAGAACCTTACCGGCATCTAGCGTCCCTTTACGATTCTGACGAGTATGTAACCGAAGGAGACTTCTCCGAACGCCTTTCGGGCCTGTTGCAGCATATCACCGACGACTATCAAGCAAAGTATGGTGACGAATTCAATCGTACGCTGACACAACAAGAGATCACTGAACTCTTATACCAACATGACGTGAATAAGCTGCGCGAACAGATTGTTGACTATCTAAGACTTAAGAACATGTTGTTCCTTCTGTTTGACAATCTCAATAAAGGGTGGCCGACCCATGGCTTGACTGCGACTGACGTCGCGATTCTGCGCGCTCTCCTTGAGGCTACGCGAAAACTGGAACGCCAACTTCAGCGGCGCGAGGTCAGGTGTTTTACGTTGGCATTTCTACGGAATGACGTTTATGAATTATTGGTTAGCGAAACTCCGGATCGCGGAAAAGAAGGCCGCGTAGCGCTCGATTGGTCAGATCCCGATCTCTTGCGAGAGGTCATTCGTCGTCGTCTTCTTTACAGTGACTTGCCAGAGCGACCCTTCAATGATCTTTGGCAGCGCATTTGCGTCAGCCACATAGCTGGTGAAGAGTCGTCACAATATTTGATAGACCGCAGTTTGATGAGACCTAGAGCACTAATTGACCTTGCAAATCATTGTCGCGGATTTGCCGTTAATCTTGGGCATCCCAAGATGGAACCTGATGACATCAGGAAGGGGGTTCAGGCATTTTCGAGTGACTTAGTTAAAGAGATCGGGTATGAGATTCGCGACGTTTTACCAGCAGCAGAGAATGTTTTGTATGCGTTTATTGACGAGCCGCAAACATTACCTGCCCGAAGCGTGCACGCATTGTTAGAGCGGGGCGGTATTCCGTCCACCATGACAGAGAATATCGTGAGCATACTTCTCTGGTACGGTGTCCTTGGCGTAAGACGTACTGACGGGACTGTCACGTATATTTACACTGTAAATTATGAGATGCAAATACTAATGGGAATTATCCAAAAGCTTGAGTCGCAGGGTTTGGTTTATGTCGTAAATCCAGCCTTTGTCCCTGGTCTTCAGATACACGAGGATCGGCCGCGCTAAAGCGATTTCACCCGTAAAGCCGTGCTGCCAAAAAATCGTCAGAGGAGTCCAAGTTGCCGTAAGACGGCTACGAGTAATTTCAAGTTTGGTCTATGTGGTCTGCTACGTCCTGCGCGCAAATCGATTAGTGTCCTACGGGATAGGCCGCTCATCTCTACAAGACGGGACAGCGGTATTTTCTTAAGCGCGGGCAGAATCTTCGTCTGCCATTCATCCCGCCTCTGGTCCTGGTATTCCGTGTAGACACTTTGCTCCGAGTGGATCAGACCTGATTCCACTCCTTCCAGGCTGTTGGACTCCTTCCCGATGTATTTGATCTGCACGATCCGGACGTGACGGCGCTGTAGCAGGCCGATCGTTTGCTTGCTGCAGGTGTCCCCATTCGCGTCGGCACACTTCGATTCTGGATGGTATTCGTATTCAGTTAGAACGTCGCCGTACGTTTTCACGCGCGCGGTCTGTCGGTCGCCATGCGACCCTGCTGTCGTGATCCAGTGTGCATCAAGCGGGAAGCGGTTAAGTAGCCGTTCCAGTTCCATGCGACAGAACGTCAGTTTTCGCAAGGAACCGTCACCCAGGAGGGCGCGGCGGAAGGATGGGGAAATGTAATCGTACCTCCCAGAACACTTATTTTCGTTCCATGTCGAATTTTCGCCCGCCTTGATTGCTTCCGGTACGCGAACGGTGGTCCAAAAGTACGGGGTAGACGGTATTGAGGAGGGCAGGCAACTCACGTTAGAGTTTGTCTATACTCCGCACAAAGATGATCCATCATGGCAAAGGAAAAGTACGAATCCGAATTGAAGCGCCTCCGCTCAGAGCAAAACAAGACTCGGCAGGATGAAGTCTTCGGCGGTATGTCGCCAGCGGAACGTGCTAAATATGATGGAAAGGCGGAGCAGATTCACAGACTGGAAAGCGAAATCCGAAACAGACACTTCCCGAGCTGATCCATTCAGCTCTACCAATTCCCGAGCAAAGCTAAAAAAGGTGTTTTAAAGTAAAAGGCGAGTAAGAGCTTGTGCTCGGTCGGGGCCTCCTTTCGCCGAGGATTATTGACAGCTATTTGGGAGCGGTCCCACACATTCACGGTAACTGTGGAAATATCGCCATTCAGTAACGAGGGCAGTTTCAAAACGCCCTACCTCCTATCCCCTCAATCATTTGACGGGTAGGTGTATACCGACGGCAAAAGTGCTACACCCAGGTTTTCGGGCTGATTCTATGTACTGAAGAGTTAACGTGCGGGTACGTTGGGCCGGGGGCTCGCGCGCTAGCGAGCGGCGGGCAATCGTAATTTCCATCCCCTACTTGGCTTGTGCCTGAGCCCGCGCCAATAGACGCGCAGCGCATCGAGCAGCTTCGGGCTGAGCTATATTCAGGTGTTGAAGCGAGGCTGGAGCATTGCAGAGACGCCCTATCCGAAGAAGGTTCTGCACCTGCCCGAGATCCTTAGCCAGGAGGAAGTCGCGCGTCTGATTGACGCGGCCGAGTTTCCCTTTCATCGCATCCTGNNGTGGCGCACCTGAAGATCAGCGATATCGACAGCCAGCGGATGGTCATCCACATCCGCGGCGGCAAAGGTCGCAAGGACCGCGATGTCATGGCAGTGACCGGACAAGAGCCGAAGACGTAGACGTTGCAACTCGGCATGTTGACGCTGCTGTCAGCTATTGACATTTATTAATCCTCAGACTATGTTAGCTCCCGTTCGGCGGAGCGGAAGAGTGACACTCTACCTGAGTTTCACGTCCGAGGGGGCTTCTACCGCCAAACCTCCCAGGGATTACTACGTTCGTTACGGCGCAAGATTGATTCTTGCGGCGAGAATGCCATGCGTGCGCTTTGTTTAGTGTTAATGCTGATTCCGACCGTGGTCGTGCTCACGGAAGGCCAAGCCAAGCAGGTTCTAAATATCTTCCCCGGCGATACGGTTCAAGTAGCGGTAACTGGACTGAACGCCACTGATACGATCACGGTAAATCTAAAGGCAGTCAGCGAACAGCCAGCCAATCCACCAGTTTCCCCAGACTCTCAATTGCCGGCGACAACGAATTTGTGTTCTAGTGACGTAGAACCAATCAGCGTGGAAGGACCTTCCAAGAACGGTTTTTCCTTCGGAATTCAGCCTGATATCTGCGCGGGCTTGTACAAGCTTACCGCCTCCCGTCAATTAACCAATAATGCGTCTGCGAACGGACAAATCACAGAAACGCCTGATAACAATGTCAACATCTCTTCGGCGCAATATCTTCGCGTAAAAGAGAAACTGCCAGTTGTCACAGGGATTTCTCCGAAAGCTTTGTTTAGGGATGAACGTGCAGTGCTGGTTTTCCTTGGACCGAGCTCGTTAAAGGCTGATGCTGATTACAGTGTTCGTTTTGCGGACCTCGCCTTGCCAAAGTGTGGCAAAGAGAGCACAGATCCTCCGCAGAACGGAGAGAGCTGTTTCCAACAGGAGAAAAGGGCTTCGGATGATGGCCAAATTGAATTTTCCTTGAAGGGCGGAAGAGTTCAGAAGGAGTTTTCTGGGAAGCAATCTGTTTCACTAGTCCACAGCGGAGCCGAATCTTCGGCGCAGGAAGTTAACTTCGTGGATGCTAGCAGGAGCACTCCACGCAACTACGCGCTCGGGATCACGGCAGCTCTCGTGATCCTGATTTATCTGCTGCTAAGCGCAGGACATAAGGTGCTGCAGCCAAAATCTGGCAGAGAGGCTTTTCTGCTGACAGCGCTTGTCTTGGATGAAGAGACACAAACTTACAGTCTGTCAAAATGCCAGTTCTATGCTCGGACTCTGGCCGCAATTCTGGGGTACGTTTTCTTTGCAGTCGCTAGAAGTGTCGTCCAGGGTAATGCGACGTTTCCCGACATTCCTGGCGGTCTGCCGGCCATTCTCTTGTTCAGCGCTGGTACAAGCGTAGTCGCAACGGGAATAACCAGCTCAAAAGGAAGCAAGGGGGCTGGGCAGGTGCATCCAACACTCGCGGACTTTCTTACTAATGGCGGCGTGGTCGCGCCAGAACGATTGCAGTTTGTAGTTTGGACGGTAGTGGGCATCTTCACTTTCCTTACCATCGTTTTCAAAAGTGATCCCCTGACCCTGTCCGACCTTCCAAATATTCCGAGCGGGTTTTTGCAGTTGATGGGTATCAGTTCCGCCGGCTACCTCGCCGGCAAGTTGGTGCGGAAGCCAGGACCCGTAGTCAAGATCCTCTCCGTTGCGAATGTAACCCCAGTAGGAGTCAACCTTCCTAACCAGTACCTCCCCGAAGGTGGTACCGCGGTGCGCCCGCCCGTCCTTACCCTGAATCTGAAGGGTGAGAATCTAGATCCGAAGGCAAACATAAGAGTCGATGGCCAGCCGCTTCGCGGAGACATGTTCTGGATCAAAGGCGGCACACCTGATCCAAAATCAGGATTTTGCAGCGAGTTAAATGTGAGTCTCAACGACGCGGCCGCTTATGTCGAGGGGACGCACACACTCACTGTCGTAAACAACGATGCACAGGCAGCGGATGTCATATTCCCCATCGACGCCATGACTATCGACTCCGTTCAGGTGCCTGCTGGAGCTCCTGCACCACAGCCTGATGTTGTGGTAATAGGGAAGAACTTTGTAACTGGAACGACGGCTGAATGGCGAGACGACACTGGGGGGGTAGTACCAAATTTTAATGCTGTGAGCTTTCAAAGCGCCACCTCATTGGCCGTTGACCGGCCGCCCGGAGCACAGCCAGGATCATCGTTCACAATAACGCTCATCAGTCCCGTTCAACTGAAGGCTAGCAAGAAATTATAAAACTAGTTTTTAAAAGGGAGGCTTTAGAGGCGAACTCTTTCATCGCAACCATCGTGGTCCGGAACAAGCCACTTCGAGGATGCCGGGTAGTATGCACGCTGGACCCATTTTCGGAGCACTTTATTTTTTTGACAAGGAACGATTATTGAGTGATGTCACTACTCTGTTAGAGGTTTACACGCAAGACATTTGGACTGTAATGTCGCCGGATCCTGATTGTCGGACGCTCAGGTTAAACAAGCCGAAACTCTGGCGTTATTGCGTCTCAAGTATGCTCGTTCATTGACCTTCGCGGGAGAATCCACTATGACAGAAGAAACTCGGACTGCAATCACAGAAGCAAAAGAATCATCAAAGCGGGCCAGACAGATTCTATTACTTATCCAAGTAGCGTGTATAGCTGTGTTCATCGCTCTGTGGCAAGAACGCCAAGATGGCTGGCCAATCACTCGGTTACGCGCTGCCCGTGCTGCAGTGCTAGTCGCAGACTGTCGTGCGCTCCCGTTGGATCAAACTAAGTCGTGTGAAGAAAAGCTTCGAGTAACGCACCAACCAGATCTAGATAAAGGTAGCGCCTTGCTCGATCAATGGCATTTTACGCCGGAGCAGGCAAGAACATGGCTCAATTGGATGCAACAAATGATGATTAACCGCGTCATTAATACGGGAATCCCAGGGCTCGGAGCTACTCTGGATGTTAACGACTTAGGTCTCTTGGGAGGGATCACTTTCCTGGTGATGTTGATCTGGTTGCGGTTTGCACTTTGGCGCGAGCACTCGAATGTAAATTTTGTATTCAGGCGATGCCGTCGAACTGACGTGGAAGATGAACTGACTGATGCATACGAACTTCTTGCCATGGCACAGGTTCTTAGCGTGCCGCAGATGCCTTATGAGGAAGGTAAGCGTCCTTTGGCATGGCTTCCGATCGCCTTGTACTGGATCCCCCTAGTTGTGCAAGGCAGCGTGCTTTGGTATGACAGGCGGACATATTCTCTAGGCGCAGCTATGCAGGCCATTCTGACAGATCGCGAATTCGGCATGGGTATTATTCTCCTCGTGTTGATTGCATGGCTTGGATGGGAATGCATGAGATACAGCCGGATGATAAAGTTAGAGTGGAAGCAAGCCCTTTCTGACATTCGGAACAGACCGGTGAAACCGAGTATTATTGGAGCTACGAAAACCCCTGAGACGGTGATCACTCCTGCGCCGGCTTAGTGATGGCGAGCCGGGAGGAGAAACTCTTGTATCAGCGGCACGGAACTTCGGTGCCGGTAGGCCGGCAAGGCAATAAGCGCCAAATAGGAAAATGGCTCAGGAAACGAACCCAGCCCAGGAACTAGCACCACATTCGCGTTCTCTTAGTAAGCTGTTTTTCACAAATCTGCCCTGTTGAACCACATTAGGCTCGCATACGAATCGCCGAACTGGTCGCTATGCACAAGCGACACCGCTCCCGCAGTTGACGTCAGAGGTTTTCTCCGAATAGCGGCAGCGGCGTGCTCATCCGTCACGGGCTGAAGCGTTTGCATAGGCAACGAATGGCTGATCCCCTAAGAGAATTGGCCGCACTTTACCTACAGATGCGATCAAGGACTAACGGCACACGCACGTGGAATGTCAGGCAGCTGCAAGCGTTGACTCTGCGCCCGCGAGCAGAGGCATTAGTCGGACCTCCTCCTACAAAGCTTCACAGGATGCTTGCGAAGGAGGCTGCGGCTACGTGGGGCGAGTCTGTATCTATTTGGAGTATGCGCTTCCGATCGTCCACTTGAAGATCGCGATAGCTCCGGTGTCTGATTTCATGTTCTGAGACTCTGGGCTCAGAGGACGCACGCACCAACTTGCGCATAAAGGGCAGTGCCGCGTCAGAGTCAACATCCACTAGCGTGAACTACACTCGATTGCCTGTTCCGCTTTCGTAACAGAACTAATGTTTTCGTTGACAAGCCGCCGGTTCGTGGCATTCTACGCCGCTTCTTGGCTTCGTTTCGGATGAGAAAGATGGGTTTGTGCGAGTGATCGCTCAACCGCGCGGTTCCACGAAGGCACCTGAAGCTCTAGGGAACGGTTTGAAAGGTGAAACTAGTGCTACGACACCGGTCAAACCTGAAACGACAACGACTGCCCCTATCCCCGATGGCAATGTTATTGATGCAGAGTCTAACGGAAACAAGCTTTCAGATCACCAGCAACAGCCACTGGAAATTTGATGAAAGCGACACCCATGTAGAGGTAGAACTTCACCTAATCCGCGTCGAAGAAAGGCGCTCCCTAAGTCGGAAGGTTATGAATGGCAGATTCGATTGAGAAACAAAACCTCTTGCTGTGGTTTAGCTACCTACATGGCCTGCAGAACGCATGCTCGTTTAACACTTCTGTCAAGAACCTAGACCTGCTGACCTTTGCCAACTCCAANNACCATAGCGCCTTCTGCTAATGAACAGGCACAGTTAATTGTCAATGCGAAGTCGGCACCCGGATTCGACATTTCGACCGCGGACCTCGCCACATATGCGACATTTGAGGCTTTGCTGGACCATTTCAATCCTTTGCCAACCTATGTAGCCGCCTATTTGCAGACATTTGCGCCATCGAGTCTCGGGGGCGGCAGTCTTGTCGATTTTCTTAATGCATCTGTGACTGTTGCCTTCCCAGGAGGATCTGCTGGGCCTATATGGGGCACCTCGCTGCAGATGTTGCAATCGGTGATGCCCGCCGTTTGCTTCTCTTCCAAGCTCCAAGTGGCCGTCGCCAAGACGGTGGATGATGGCACCAAGAAGGTCACTGATCTCGTCAACCAAATTGCAACTCTCGGTTAATGCAATGACCCATTTTCACTTTGGACTAAGAACTCTGCTCATCGTTACTGCCGGACTACTGTTTGCGGCACCGCGGTCGGCTTACTGCCAATCCATCACTCTTACCGTTAATGCCGAATCGTATGTGGCTTATCCTTCCATGAATCCGGTCACCGCCATCGGAGTGTCGCTGACGGACCCTGCTGCTTACGACTTCTTCAAGAAGGTGTATGCGCATGGCTGGGATTGCACAGCCAAAACCAACTATCGCGTTACGGTTGTCTCTACGCAAAACGGACAGACAATTTCAAGAAGCGAAGCGGCGCTGGGCATCGTCCTAGAGGGTGATGACGAGAAAGGAAACAGGCTAATCTCATGCACAACTGGAAGACCAGGACAACTACAACTGATCATTCCCGCTCACGTCTCGGCAAACGAGACTGTGAAGGTCACATTGTTAAACCTTCCTGCAGGCTATAGCGCTGAGTCGGACGGCAAGCTTTCCTTTCCATCTGGCACGCTGTACACGTTTACGGCCACTCCGCAGGCCGCACCTTCAGAGGCACTCGTCAACGAAAAAAAACGCGATACGGGGCAGTTGAATGTCAATCTCTCCGACTCAAACCTTTTTGGCTCTCGACCAATCCCCGTGACTGTTTATGCCAAGAGCGTCGATTTGTTTTCTACCGACGAAAAAGATTCGAAGAGTGCCTTTTCCGCCACGTTGGGAGCCCAACGTGGCCTTCTGAGCAGATGGTACTTCCCATTTCATCTTGAACAGGCAGTGCAAGGCAATCAGGTAGCAACAAACTTATCCAGCGTTACTGCTGCGGGTTTCACTACCCTCATACCCTGGAGTTGGTCGGCAGTCCTGTTCAACAATAAAGTCATTCAGGCGCCGCTTCCTCCCGACGTGACGATCAATAATCAATACACTCACCGCATTAATCAAATCATCGCCCCAAAAGCGAAACCGCTCGCGACCGATGACTATTCGGGAAATCCGTACGGGTCATGGTCGGCGATTCAATTTCCGTGGGCGTGTAGCGTGTTCTCCTGGATCAATAATATAGGGAAGTCGAAGCCTACCAATCTTTCAGGCCAGTACTGCCTCGGAACCGAATTGGACCTTGGCATGTACTACCTTCCGCTGGACCTGACAAAACGCGGCACGCAACGCGCTGAAGGATACGGGGATGTTTCAATTCTGGTGCCCCTAAAGGGGTTGCAGTTTGTCTCTCGTTTTCTGCCTTATCTAACCTCCAGCGATCCAACGAAGGCACAGATCAGGATCAAGTACTCTGATTCAGTCAATGCCGCCAATAACTATGCTCGGTCCAGACAGTGGACTTATGGCATCGAGTTAATGAAGTAAGCTGCTTTAGGGCCGCCGTGATATGAAGAAAAGCTCCGCCCCTGGCGGACAAATGTATTCTCCGCGATAAGAATGTAGTGGCAAAAATCATGTCCTCGCTCTACCTGCCAAAGAAAAATACGGACAAGGGCACAGATTCCCACTATCGGGTTCTTCAGCGAGAAAGATGCAATCGCTGACCTGAAATCCTTGTTGTAAAGGCATAAAGAGTTTCGATCCCTTCCTCTTCACCTAAAGGGCCTGCACATGATGGATTTTCTCAATCCATGATGTGTGGGCCTTTTGCGGTTTTAAGGGTGTTGACTTGTCCTCGAAAGGAGGAACCGAGCTATGCAAATCGCAAGTTTTGACACCGTCCTTGAGTTGTTGAAGGACCTTGATCCCTGGCTTAAATCACTCGGAATCAAACCCAAGAACGATCGTTGGCACGAAGCGTTGAAGACTGTCGCGAGGGCACGGGAACAGCGTCTACGGATTGAGCGCGGCGACAAGCGTCAACTCGTCCCGAACTACATCCCCGGTCTGTTTGACGCAACCGAAGTTCATGAAATCTTCCGGGCCTTCGGGACTGACAATTCACCGGCGCTGAAGGACAAAGTGACACGGGCACTCTCCGGGCCCATCGCTCCACTGAGCGAGCAGCCGAATAACAGCACGGCGCGCAACGCGATGTTCGAGTTGTCGCTGGCGGCAGACTGGAAGAACGGCGGAGCAAGAGTTGAACTCGGTGAGCCCGACATTCTGCTTTATCTGGCACAGACGAGGTTTCATGTCGAATGCAAGCGACCATTCTACGATCATAGCGTTCGTGCCAATATCATGGACGCTGCGTCGCAGCTGAGAAAGGAACTGGAGAAACCAGGAAGCGAAAACGATTACGGCATCGTGGCAATTTCCCTTAGTCGTATCTTCACCAAGGGAGAGCTTGTCTGCTTTGCGCCAGCAGGCGAAGGCAAGCGGATAATCAGAGATGCGCTGGAGGAGATGCTTAATGAGAGCGGTAAGGCTTGGGGCCTGGGGCAATTCCGCGAACTATATGATCGCATCGTCGCAGTCGTGTTTCACCTCGCTTCGCCTTGGGACATAAATGGCGAGCGTTTGATTCACCTGTCCACCGCTGACTTCCGAAGCACTGGAAAGAATGCGAAAGGGTGGGAGGTACTGTCGAATAACTTGCCGAGCTTTTACTAATCAAGTGTGGCTGCGCAAGAGCTTGACAGCTCCTTCTTCCACGGCGTACTTTTTCTCTTTCCGTACACGAACGAAAGCTTATTAAGATCGGCCAGTCTGAGGGGGCGCGGCGCGAGCTGCCGCTCCCTTTTTTTCTAGGATGCGAGGCTTTTATGGTTACGCGAGGCAATGCAAGCGAGGCGGGAATTAGCGGGAAGTGGACAAACCGTTCGGTGCTCGCGTTGGCGCAGGACGCTGATCCAATAGCAACTGTAATTACGAAGGCGCGGGCGCTCGTATTCCAGGCTATGGAAACCGGCTGGTCCGGCCCGCCGTATGATCCCATCGCTCTGGCGGGACTTATGGGTATTGAGGTTTCGCCGAGCAAGGATGTGCTTGATGCGCGTACCTTCAGCACGGGCGGCGGTAGGTTTCGCATCGACTTCAATCCCAACCGCTCTTCCGGCCGAATTAACTACTCCGTTGCCCACGAGCTTGGTCACTCATTATTTCCTGATTGCGCCGAAATTGTGCGCCATCGCATCAAGCACAGCGGAGCGACGCGGGACGAGTGGCAGCTGGAGATGCTCTGTAATCTCGCTGCCGCCGAAATGTTGATGCCCGTAGGCACCCTGCATCGTGACGATCTTGAACCCTCCATCGATCACCTTCTTGAATTGCGAAAGCAATACGCGGTGTCGAGCGAGGCAGTCCTTTTGAGAATTCTGCGACTGACGAACCGTAATTGTTTCGGGTTCGTCGCCCGCAAGGAACCCGACTCAGAAACCGGCCGTTACGAGATCGACTATGCGGTCGGCTCTAGAAACTGGCGAGCCCCGTTGGAAGACCGATTTGTCGTTCCGGAGCACAGCGTCGTATCGCAATGCACTGCGATCGGTTTCACGGGCAAGGCGCGAGAGAAGTGGCTGGAAGGGGATATCTGGAATGTCGAAGCGGTGGGAATCCCTCCCTATCCAGGGCGGTCCTACCCCCGCGTCCTGGGCATCGGCTTTCCAGGAGGAACCGGAGAAAATCCGGGTGAGGAAATCACTTATTTGAGAGGAGACGCGACGGCGCCGCGCGGTTCAGGCTTTCGTCTGCTGGCGCACATCGTGAGCGACAAAGGAATGATCTGGGGCGCAGGCTTTGGGCGCGCGGTGCGGAAAAAATGGCCCCCCGTTCAGGAAGAGTTCGCGAAATGGACGATGGGTAGCAGGGCAGATTTCCACCTCGGGAACGGGTGTCTTAGTTCGCTCTAGAGATATTCCTCTTTTCAGGGGCGACCTCTTCCAGCAGATCGAAGTAATTCCACCACTAAGCGCTGGAACTCTATGGGGTCGTGTTCCTCTTGAATGCGCTCGCACATCTGAATCATAGTTTTCTT
>PLBX01000396.1 GCA_003135495.1 Acidobacteriaceae bacterium
ATCTGAATTCGATGCCACTCTTGCCCGCGTATGACTTATTCGCGAACGAAGTACTGGAACCGGCTCATGACTGAAGAGACGAAACACGCACACGAGGAAGAGGGCTTCGAGCGGCAGGACCTAAGCGCTCGGGGAGTATTCGCGTTCCTGATCAGTCTGGCGGTAGGCGGGGTGCTGGTTTATTTCGTTGTTTGGGGCTTGTACCGCTTTATGGATGCACGTCAGAGATCGCACCAGCCGCAGCAGAGCCCGNNACCGATACACGCATCGTCTCACCAGACCAGATCACGAAGTTTCCCCAACCGCGTTTGGAGCGGAACGAGCGAGTTGAGATTAAAGATTTTCGCCTCAAAGAAGAGCAAACGTTAAATAGCTATGGCTGGGTCGACGAAAAAGCCGGGGTAGTACGCATCCCGATTGAACGGGCGATGCAGTTGCTGGCACAACGCGGATTGCCGACTGCCTCGAAGGCTGGAACGGTTCCGGCGTCTGCGGTGAGTGTGGCGAATCAGGCCGCTGAGCGTTCGGACACAGACGGCAAATCGGCTAAGACCAAGGCGCAAGCGCCGAAGTGATGGAAAGGATGTAGCAGTGAGCAGTGCAATAAGATCGAGAATTTCGAGGCTGATCGCGGGGGCCGTATTGGTGGCGTGTGTCCTCAACTCGCCCGCGCGGGGCCAAGGAATGGCGCAAGGCATTATGTCGCCACCTGCGAATGTGCGTCCGCCGGGGCTGAAGAATGTTGGCATTGAGCAGCATCTGAACGAACAGATTCCACCGCGTCTCACGTTTCGCGACGAAACTGGGAAAGCGGTCCAGTTGGGCGACTATTTCGGTAAGAAGCCGATGATCTTTTNNATCTGGTGTACTACCAATGTCCGATGTTGTGTGGAGAGGTCTTGAGCGGACTGGAAAGCGCGCTCAGGGTGTTGAAGTTTGATGTAGGAAAAGAATTCGACGTCCTCACTGTAAGCTTCGATCCCAAAGAAACGCCGGAAATCGCATCCGAAAAAAAGGCGGAATACCTGAAGCGTTACGGACGACCCGGCGCGGCCGTAGGCTGGCATTTTCTGACCGGACCACCAGCTTCGATCGATGCGCTCACCAAGGCGGCTGGTTTTCAGTATCAATACGATCCCAAGAGTGGCCAGTTCGCCCATGCGACCGCGATCATGGTGCTCACGCCCGAGGGAAAAATCGCGCAATACTACTACGGAATCGAATACGCACCGAAAGATTTGCGTCTGGGATTAATTCAGGCGTCAGAGAACAAGATCGGGACTGTGGTGGATCAAGTATTGCTCTATTGCTACCACTACGATCCGGACACCGGGAAATACGGAGCAATCATCAGCAGAGTCCTGCAACTGGCAGGAGGTGCCACCATTTTGATCCTCGGGACTTTCCTGGTCGTGATGTTCCGCCTCGGGCCGGCGCAGGGTCACCCTGGAGCAAAACGGGTCTCATAAATTATGGTCGACAATTTTCCACTCTGGCCCGCGCGCGCCTCCACCGGGGCCGGCAATGTAGGTGCCCTCTACATTTTCCTGCTGCTGTCTACGCTGATGTGCGCTGCGATCTTCACCATGATCCTGGTGTTTGCTCTGAAGTATCGCCGCCGCGGAATCCAAGTCGAATAGATCGAAGGCTCTACCGCATTGGAAGTAAACTGGTCGATGATCCCGTCTGGAATGTTCCTGGTGATTTTTTGTTTGGGGTGCGACCATGTAGTTTCAGGAGCGCCTCTTTCAGGGCGTCGTGAATGAAGAACAATTGAATGCGCTGGTCGAATACGTCAAGTCGTTGAGTCAGCCTCCAGCGGGAGCGCAAGGTGCTCTCAGCCTGGCTCCAAAACCGCACTACCCTAAGGAATAGCAATGGCAATCGCAGCAATTACCGCCGAACGCGAGAACTATCTGCTGAACCAAGAGTACGGCATCAAGTCCTGGCTGCTCACTACGGACCACAAGCGCATCGCGTTGCTGTACCTCGTGTCGATTACGTTCTTCTTTTTCGTCGGAGGGTTCTTTGCCCTCGTGATGCGGCTGGAACTGTTGACGCCGGCCGGCGATCTGGTGCAGGCCGATACTTACAACAAGCTTTTCACCATGCACGGCCAGGTGATGGTGTTCTTTTTCCTGATTCCTTCTATTCCCGCCGTACTGGGGAATTTCCTGGTGCCCCTGATGATAGGCGCCAAAGACCTTGCGTTCCCTCGCATCAATCTGCTGAGCTGGTACCTTTTCATTATTGCAGGCATCGTGATGCTGCACTGCATCCTGAGCGGCGGCGTGGATACTGGTTGGACCTTTTATACGCCCTTCAGCACAACCTACAGCAATACCAGGGTGATTGAGGCTGGGCTTGCCATCTTCATCGCCGGATTCTCATCCATCTTCACTGGACTGAACTTTATAGTGACCATTCACCGCATGCGGGCACCTGGAATGACTTGGTCGCGCCTGCCACTGTTCCTCTACTCGACCTACGCCACCAGCATCATCTTCGTGCTGGGCACGCCCGTGCTGGCGATCACGCTGTTATTGGTTATCGCCGAGCGGGCCTTCCATCTTGGCATCTTCGACCCGACGCTGGGGGGCGATCCGTTGTTGTTCCAGCACCTCTTCTGGTTTTATTCGCACCCGGCCGTCTACATTATGATCTTGCCCGCGATGGGCGTAGTGAGCGAGATCATCCCCTGCTTCTCCCGCAAACGCATCTTCGGCTACAAAGCCGTGGCCATGGCGAGTATCGCGATTGCGGTGCTCGGATTCCTGGTCTGGGCGCACCACATGTTTGTCGCCGGCATTTCCCTGTATTCGGCGATGATATTCTCCATCTTCAGCTACCTGGTTGCGGTGCCTTCCGCCATTAAGGTGTTCAACTGGACCGCGACCCTGTACAAGGGCTCGATTACGTTTTCAACCCCCATGCTCTACGCGTTTGGCTTTATCGGCCTGTTCACCATGGGCGGAATGACGGGACTGTTCGTGGCTGCTCTCGGCATCGATGTGCACGTGACTGACACATATTTCGTCATTGCCCACTTTCACTACATCATGGTAGGGGGAGCGGTGATGGGCTACCTAGGTGGCATGCACTTCTGGTGGCCAAAAATCTCCGGCCGAATGTATCCAGAAGCTTGGGGCAGGCTGGCTGCGATGATCGTGTTCATCGGCTTCAACCTGACATTTTTCCCGCAGTTCATCCTTGGCTACTTGGGAATGCCGCGCCGGTACTGGCAGTATCCGCCAGAATTCCAGGTGCTGAACGTGCTCTCCACTGCCGGTTCCACCATTCTCGCGGTCGGATACCTTCTCCCAATGGTGTATTTCCTGTGGTCCATGCGCTACGGAAAGGTCGCCGAAGCCAATCCCTGGGGAGCTTCCGGCCTGGAATGGATGACGACTTCGCCG
>PLBX01000184.1:0-2691 GCA_003135495.1 Acidobacteriaceae bacterium
CTATGGAAAAATCGGCGAGTGGATTGAGAAGCTGGGATTTGCCAGCGAGAGAGAAGTAACCAAGGCATTAGCTTTGCAATGGGGATGCCCGGTCGCTTTATCGTTCGATCCTTCGACCAGCCATTTTCCAAGTGAAATTCCGCTCCCGATCCTCGAAGCATTTCAAATGATACCGCTGAACTATGTTGCCTCGACTAAAACTCTTTACCTCGCATTCGGCGAACGCGTTGACCACGCTGCGCTGTTCGCCATCGAAAAAATTCTTGATTGCAGGACCCTGCCGTGTGTCGCCGGACGCGAAAGTGTTGCCCGCCAGATCGATGCCATGCGCCAATTGTCCCGGCCGTCCGACGTGGAATTTGGCCCGATCGGCGATCTCTCTGAGATGGCGCGTATCGTCTCCAGTTACACGGCCAGACTCAGCCCAAGGCAGGTTCGTTTGAGTCGTGTGGGGAGATTCATTTGGCTTCGTTTTGAAGTGAAAGACAAAATCGCGCAAGGAGCGCAGGGTAACGGCGCAAGCAATACTCAAAGCGATATACAGAATGAACGCCGTGTAAATGTCGAGGCGCAGTCACGTTCGATTGCCACTAATCTGATTTTTCGCTTGCCCAACGAATCGCCGAGGCCCTTGCTGACTCGCGCCTTCCGTGATCTCTATCCAGTAACTCCCTCGCAAGCGAAATGAGGGACAGTCGGGGCAGATTTTTTAAATCTAACGTTCTAAATCTAGAGAGTCCGCTTGAATAATGGAACGGCAGCAGCCAGTGTTATTATCGCGAAGATGGAAAGATAAATGATATCGGGAACAATCGCGGCTAGCCCTGTCTCTTTCAGTAACAGCGACTTGAATCCATGTACGGCGTACGTAAATGGATCTACTTTGGCGATTGCCCTCAACCAAACTGGAAACGCTTCTACCGGATAAATCGATCCGCTAGGAAAAAACAAAAGCGTATTCAGAATTCCGAAAATTGCGCGTGGCACCAACGGATCTTCAATTCTCACCATCATCAAGAACATCATGGTGTTGAAGGCTATTGAAGTCAAAACGATCATTACTAACAGCCCAAGAATTGTTGCCGGATTGAAAATCGTCCCTACCCCTGCCAATAGCGAGCCTACGAGAGTGATTACGACACCGGTCATCACAGCTTTGATCGCACCGGCGCCGTTCAGTCCAAACACCAACTCCGCCTTGGTAATTGGAGTTACCAGATAGCCTTCATGCACGCCGCGCGCCTTATCGTCGATGTAGAGCATGCCGCCNNAGCAGATATTTCATGTACTCGATGTAGGGATAGAGTTCTACGACCTCGAGCGCGGTCTGCTGTAAGAGGCGCGGCGAGACGTCAGGCTCATTCAGCGAGTTTGTCACTTCCATCATCTTGTCTTCGAAGGTCGAGCTCATGAAGTTGTCGCTGTTATCGACAATCAGTGCGATCCGTGGATGATTTTTTTCGTATACCATCTTCGAATACTGCGCGGGAATAATCACCGCTCCCTGTATCTTGCCGTTGCGCACATCTTCGCGCGCCTGCACTTCGTTGGTGTAGAGAACGGTAGTAAACGTTCCAGCGTTCGCGCGCACGGCATCAAATGCTTCTTTGATTCGAATTGCCTGGGTTCCATGGTCTTCATCAACCAGTCCCATCTTCGCTTCGCGAATTTTTCCGCCAAAGGCATTGCCGAGCACAATCAACTGCACCAACGGGAAAATCATCGACGCCATCATCAGTGCCGGAGACCGGAAGAACTTGCGCATCTCGCGCTCGATAATTGCCATCATCCGGTTCATGGCTGCAGTCCTGGCCTTTGTGGCATCGTGAAGGCATGCGCTTTAACAAGTTCGTCGCGCAGTTGGCGTCCGGTGTAGTGGACGAATACGTCATCGAGAGTGGTGTTCTGCACGGTTAATGTCTTTAGCGGGACTTTCGACACAACTGCCATTTCCACGAGATCGGTTGTCGTTCCTGACCCATTTGCGGTGAGGACACGGAACATTCCGGCGCTTTCATTTTGGACTGAAGTGACTCCGGGCAAAGCGCGCAGCCTTTCTTCCCAGTCCGCGGGTGGATTTTCGAAGTGAGCTTCGATCACATTTGAGCCGGGGACGCTGGCTTTCAGTGCCTCGGGAGTGTCGAGAGCGACAAGCTTGCCGTGATCGACAATCGCGATGCGGTTGCAGAGGCGGTCGGCTTCGTCCATGTAGTGCGTAGTAATTAAAATGGTGAGTTTGCGCTTCGACTTGATGTTGGTAAGCATCTCCCATACAGCGACGCGGGAGACGGGATCAAGGCCGGTGGTGGGCTCATCGAGAAAGAAAATCTTCGGGCTGTGCACCAGGCCGCGCGCTATTTCGAGGCGCCGCCGCATTCCGCCGGATAACGTTTTCGTTTGGGCCCCGCGCCACTTGGTCAGATCAACCGTTTCTAATAGCTCGTCAATCGCCTCTTTGCGGCGTTTGGCGGGAACGTCGTAGAGCTTGGCGTAGATATTCAAATTTTCTTCGACAGTGAGATCGAGATCGCTTGTCAGAGCCTGTGGGATGACTCCAATCGTTCTTCGCACATCATCAGGGTCGCTGGACACATCATGACCTGCTACCAGCGCCTTTCCGCTCGTGATCGGGATTAACGTCGTCATCATCCGAATCAACGTCGACTTTCCGGCGCCATTGGGACCGAGAAG
>PLBX01000184.1:2698-5660 GCA_003135495.1 Acidobacteriaceae bacterium
TGCGATTTCGCTTCGGCCGTTAAATTCCGACTGCGAGATCCCGGCTCCGTTACTTTGATTTAATTCCATTCCGAATCTCCCGCCATCTCTAATGTCCCTTTAATTGTTCGGGACTTACTAACACTTCCGCCGTCATGCCAGGTACGTATGCGGCTTTGGGATTATCCAGTCGAACCTTCAGCGCGATGGTGCGAATGTCTCGCTTGCGTCGTCCTACGTCGCGCTGCGTCGCGAAATCTGCTTCGGCTGCCTTGTNNCCGATGCCGATGTGGTCGGCGTCTGTTTCGGGGATCGAAGCGAAAGCCCAGGTGTCACTGAAATCAACTACGGTGACGATGGCTTGGCCGGCGTTTACAACTTCGCCCTCGCGAGCGGCGCGCACGAGAACGATGCCGGTTACCGGCGAATAAATTTTCGTGTAGCCGAGCCGGACCTCGGCTTCTTTCAATTGCGCCACTGCATTTTCGACTTGGGCTCGCGTTGAGGCGACGGTGCTCTGGGCGGCGGTAGCTTGATTGGTNNTCCGGCGGTTACTTCTTCTTTCAGCGCTTGCACGCTTGCTTCCTGCGCCTTCAAATTCATTTCCGCCTGCACGCGCTCTTGTTCGGACGCGACTCCTGCCTGAGCCAAGCCAATCGTTCTGCGGCTGTCACTTTCGATTCGCGCCAGAGTTGCTTCGGCCTGCGCAAGTTGCGCTCGGGCCGCGGCGAGTCGCGCCTGCGAATTGGCTACGTCGCCTGTGGTCGCGCCTTTGGTCGATTGCCGCGTGTACTCACTCTCGTTCACCTTCGAACGCAAGCCTGTAATCGTCGCTGCCGCCGCCTTTTCTTCTGCTTCGAGTTCGGATGGATCCAGAAGCGCAATTAAATCTCCCTGTTTCAATTGCGAGCCTTCTTCCACCAGCAACTTCTGAATTCGCCCCTGAAGTTGGGGGCTCACGACAATCTGATTGGCATCGACTGTTCCGACCAAGACCAGATCTTTGCCTCCAGGAGTAGAAAAAAAGTAGTATCCCGAGGCAATGGAAAGAATGACCCCCAGAACAATCAGAAATTTGTTTCGAGCACTCATTAATGATCTCCACGCATTGGCTATCGGTTTCTTGGGCGTTTTCCGGTTAGATCAAGAAACAACGCGGCTGAAATAAAATCGAGAACAAATTTTCGGCGCTCACGGATGCGTCGCGCTGACAATGGATCCACTTTGGTCAAAGTCTTTATGACTGGTGCCGCGCTGAAATAAAAGACAATCACGGCCGCCACCGACGGCAAGAGGTCCATGGGATTCACTGGGCGAAACTCGCCGGCCGCAATACCCAGGCGCAAAATCTCGGCCACCTTCTTGAAGATCGGACGGAAATATTTTTTCGCCACTCGCTGCATTGGGGCGGATCTCGCGCCGGAACGCATCCACTCGGCCTGGACAACTCGGGGGAATTGCGGGTTGGCGGCGATGTAATCGAAATACGTCCCGACATAACCGAGCATCTTCTCGCGGGGAGGCGCATCACCTTCCAAAACCGGCATCACTCGGTCCCGAAGTCCACCAAAGACATAATCGAGAACCGCTTCGTAGAGAGATTCCTTGTCTTTGAAGTAGTAGTAGAGGAGTGCCTTGTTGACGTTCGCCGCGCGCGCAATGGTGTCGGTGCGAGCGCCGGCGATTCCATGTTCGGCGAATTCTGCTACTGCCGCTTTCAAGATGGAATCGCGACTCTCCTGCGGCCTGCGTCGCGTTCCCAGCCGAGGGTTTCGAGTGCGCTGGGAACTAGCGAGCCGCACGGGCGTCTGTTTTGATCTCGCCATATAATTAACCAGTTAGTTAGATTGTACCGGATCCTGGCCCGGCAAGGGGGAGAGACTTGCCGCTGTCTTCCGTTTGAACACTTAAAGTTTCGAACGGTTTACGATGCACGCATGCTTAAAACCTGTTCGATTCTCGTTCTCAATCTTCTTTTCTGTTCCGCGCTTGCCGCAGAGGACGACTATCCTGTAGGCAACAAGCCGTTTCGGCGGTACGTCGCGGAGGGCAGAGATAGCAAGCGCGTCACTTTTTATCTTTCAACTCAGCAAGCGCCCAGTCATCCTGTCCCGCTGATCGTCTGGGTCCAAGGTACAGGCTGCTCATCTCAGTTTGTCAGCGTCGGTGGGCGGATGAGCCGTGGACTGCAGGGCGTTCTGTATTCAGTAGCCCGCGGCCGGGCCCGCGTCTTGGCGGTCGAAAAGCCGGGTGTTGAGTTTCTGGATGATCCGCCTGATGACGGCGACGCACGCGCTTGTCGGTCAGAATTTCGAGCCGAGTATACGCTCGACCGGTGGGCTACAACCATTGCGGACGCAATCCAAGCGGCGCAGAAACTGCCTGGCGTCGATACTTCCAAGACACTGGTGATCGGCATTTCGGAGGGCGGTATTGTAGCGATGCGGGTCTCGAATGTATCGCCGCAAGTGACGCACGCCGCCTCCCTGTCAGGAGGCGGACCAGTCTATCTATTCCACTTAGCTGAGTTTATGCGCAGTAAGAAATTGGACGCGGAAAAGGAAGTCTATGCGTGTTGGAGCGAAATCCTGAAAGATCCGGACAGCGCTACGAAGTTCTGTTAGGGGCAGACGTACCGTCAGTGGTCTAGCTTTATGAAGACGTCCGTCATCGCGGAAGCTCTCAAATCGCATGCACTCCTTTATTTNNCCACGGGACAGCCGACACGCAGCAGTCGATCGCTGGTTTCGATGTCCTGCGCGCCGAGTTGGCCGCAAAACAGCGAGACGCCGTGTTTGAGCGAATCGAAGGTGCTGACCATGCATTGGACCTTCCGAATCAGCAGGTACCCGAAGGTTTGGAAGCGGTCTTCGGTCGAGTCGTGGATTGGTTTCTCACGAAATAATCCTAACGAGAGATCCGCCTAACCTAGCTTGTGCTTGTTACTCAGATCAGCCAGGTTTTCCGCAGCCTGCTAGGGGAT